>NZ_JBFUBU010000001.1:0-176532 GCF_056405595.1 Polaromonas sp. P1_G1 | reverse complement strand
GCCACCACCTGCGCCGGCGGCAGCGTTGTCGCGGCAGCGTCGGCAACCAGCGTGCGCCTGACGGGCGCGACGCTCGCGGCCGCCGGTTCGTGCACCGTCACCGTCAACGTGCTGAGCAACATCTCGGGCGTCTACACCAACACGGTTCCCACCGCCAGCATCACCACCAACGAAGGCGTGAGCAACGAGGAACCCACCAGCGCGCAGCTGATTGTTTCCACCCCGCCCACCGTCGGCAAGCAGTTCTCGCCGGCCGTGATTCCGCCCGGCGGCGTGTCGCGACTGAGCATCGTGCTGGGCAACGCCAACACCACGGCGATGACCTTGAGCGCGAACTTCGACGACGTGCTGCCCACCGCGCCCGGGCAGATCCAGCTGACCGCTACGCCCGGCATGGCGACCACCTGCGGCGGCACGGTAGTGGCCGCGGCCAATGCCACCAGCGTGCGGCTGAACAGCGGCGGCACCATTCCCGCGGGCGGCTGCACGATTGACGTCAATGTGACCGGCCTCACCGCCGGTACGCACACCAACAACATTCCGGCCGGCGCGCTGCAGACCAACCTGGGCAACAACCAGGCGCCCGCCAATGCGCCGCTGACCATCAGCACCCTGGGCTATGTCTCGGGCAAGGTCTTCAAGGACAACAACCCGACGCCCAACGGCACCTTCCAGAACGGCACCGACACGCCGATCGCCGGCGTGAGCATTGAACTGCGCAGCGGCGCGAACTGCAGCGGCGCGCTGCTGACGACAGGTACCACCGACGCGCTGGGCAATTACCTGTTCGCTGGCCTGGCGGCCGGCAGCTACTCGGTGTGCCAGCCCGCGCAGCCCGCGGGCACCACCAACGGCATCACCACGGCCGGCGCGATCAGCGGCATCAACGGCAGCACCGGCACGGCCGGCATCGCGTCCAACCCGACCGCGACCAGCAGCCAGGTCACCAACATCACGCTCAACGGCAACGGCGCGGGCGGCGAGATCTCGGGCTCGGCCAACAACAACTTCGCGGAAGTCGCGCCTTCGTCCATCACCGGCAAGGTCTTCAAAGACCTCAACAACAACGGCGTGCAGGACGGCGCCGACGACCCGCTGCCCGGCGTGACGATCGAACTGCGTGACCCCGGCACCAACGCGCTGCTGGCGACCACCGTCACCGACGCCGCGGGCGGCTACAGCTTCGGCAACCTGCTGCCCGGCTCCTATACCGTGGTGGAACCCACGCAGCCCGCCGGAACCTCCAACGGCATCACGACGGCCGGTGCCGTACCGAATGGCGGCACGCCCGGCACGGCCACCACGCCGGCCGTCACGCCCAGCCGCATCAGCACCCTCGTGCTGCCGCCCAACACGGTCTCATCCGGCAACAACTTCGCCGAAGTGGCCAACGGCGGAACGATTTCCGGCCGGGTCTTCCTGGACTACGACAACAACGGCGCGGTCAACGGCAGCGACCACGGCATAGGTGGGCAGACCATCAACCTGACCGGTACCGACATCAACGGCCTGGCCGTCTCCAGAACCACCACCACGGCGGCCGACGGACGCTACAGCTTCACCGGCCTGGCACAGGGCAACTACACCGTCACGCAGCCGCTGCCGCAGGCGGCGGGCACTACCAACGGCCAGACCATCGCGGGCAGCACCGGCGGTGTGGCAACCCTGCCGGCCAACCCGGTCTCGGCTATCTCGGCGATTCCGCTGGCCACCGCCAACGCCGTGTCGGCCGACAACAATTTCGCAGAGATTCCCGGCGCGGCACCCGATCTCGCCATCGCCAAGACCCATTCGCCGGTCAGCTTCGCGCAGGGCTCGAGCACCGGCTTCTACACCATCACCGTTTCCAACGTCGGCACGGTGGCGACCTCCGGCACCATCACCGTGGTCGACACCCTGCCCGCGGGCATGACGGTGGCCGCCGTCGCCGGCGGCGCCACCTGGTCCTGCAGCAGCGCCGTCACCACGGTCACCTGCAACACCGCCAGCGTCATCGCCGCGGGCGGCACAGCCCCCGTCTTCACGGTGCGCGTGGCAGTCGCCGCGGGCCTGTCCGGCCAGGTGCTGGTGAACACCGCCGTGGTCTCCGGCGGCAATGAGCCCGCAGGCTTCAACGGCAACAACACCGCCACCGACCCCACGGTGATCTCCGACGTGGCCGCGGTGCGCGGCACGGTGTGGCGCGACCTCAACCATGACCGCATCAAGGACCCGGGCGAGCCGCTGGTCCCCGGCTGGATCGTCGAACTCACGCTGGGCGGCGTGGTGGTCGGCACCACCACCTCCGACGCCAGCGGCGCCTACGCTTTCCCGAGCGTGGCGCCCGGCTCGGGCTACCAGATCCGTTTCCGCGAACCGACCAGCGGGCGCATCTACGGCCGCCCGGTGCCCAATGAAACCGGCTTGCCGTATACCAACGGCACGCCCAACCCCAACGCCAATCCCGCCGGCGCCAACAACACCGACGGCACCCTGCGGGGCCTGACCCTGGCCGCCGGCACCACCACGGTGGCGCAAAGCCTGCCGCTGGACCCGAGCGGCGTGGTCTACGACGCGGTGACGCGGCAACCCGTGCCCGGCGCCGTGGTGACGCTTTCCGCACCCGGCCTCACGGCGGCCGACGTGATAGGCGGCAGCCTGACCCAGACCACGGGCGCGGACGGCGCTTACCAGTTCCTGCTGCTGGGCGGTGCACCCGTGGGCGGCACGCTGTACACGCTCACCGTGACCTCGCCGGCCGGTTACCTGCCGGGCCCCTCGGCCATGATCCCGGCCTGCACGGCGACCCTGGGCGTCGGCCTGGCCCCGCCCAGCCCGGACCCGGCGCTGGTGCAGAACAGCAACTTCGCGCCCGGCACCGGCGTGCCGCAGCACAACCCCGCGGCCTGCCCCAACAACACGCTGGCCCTGGCGGGCGGCGCGGCCACCACGCAGTACTTCTTCACGTTCACCTTTGCCGCGATTCCCGGCTCCGCCAACGTGCTGAACAACCACATCCCGCTGGACCCCATCCTGGGCGGCGCCATCGTGATGACCAAGAGCACACCGCTGGTCAACGTGGTGCGCGGCGACCTGGTGCCTTACACCATCACGGCCACCAACACGCTGAACGCCGTGCTCGGCAACGTCAGTGTGGTCGACCTGATTCCCGCGGGCTTCCGTTACCGCACCGGCTCGGCCTCGCTCAACGGCGTGGCGCTGGAGCCGGCCATCAGCGGCCGCAACCTGACCTGGGCCAACCAAGTGTTCGCCGGCGGTGAACGCAAGACCTGGCGCATGCTGCTGGTGGTCGGCACCGGCGTGTCCGAAGGGACCTACACCAACCAGGTCGCGGCGCGAAACGCCCTGGTCAATGCGCAGATCTCCAACACCGCCACGGCCGCCGTGCGTGTCGTACCCGATCCGACCTTCGACTGCTCCGACATCATCGGCAAGGTCTTCGACGACAAGAACGCCAACGGCTACCAGGACCAGGACGAGCCCGGCATCGCCAACGTGCGCATCGCCACGGCGCGCGGCCTGCTGGTTACCAGCGACCACGACGGCCGCTTCCACGTCGCCTGCGCGGCGATCCCGAACGCCGACCGTGGCTCCAACTTCGTGATGAAGGTGGACGAGCGGACCTTGCCCTCCGGCTACCGCCTGACCACGGAGAACCCGCGCGACGTGCGTGTGACACGCGGCAAGATGGTCAAGCTCAATTTCGGCGCCACCGTGCACCGCGTGGTCCGGCTTGAGCTTTCGGGCGCCGCCTTCACCAGCGGAAACGACAGCACCGAGCTGCAGCCCGCCTACCTCGCCACCCTGCAAAAGCTTCCCGAACAGCTCGCCGCGCGGCCGTCGGTGCTGCGCATCGCCTACCGCCCCGGCGCCGAGGCGGCCGGACTCGCCGAAAAACGCGTGGCCGCGGTCAGCGAGCGAATACAGGCCTTGTGGGAGGCCAGACGCAAGAGGAAAGACGGGAATGAGGCCGCCGAAAGCGAACCCCTGCACCCCTTGATGATTGAAACCGAGCTGGAGACGGCGAAATGAATTTCCGTACACATGCGATAGCCGTCGCCGCCGGCCTGCTTTGCGCGGGCGCATCGACCTGGGCCGTCACTGAAGTCAGCGGCAAACGAATCGACAACGGGCGCATAGACCTGTTCAGCGTGCCGCCGCCGGCAGAAGTGCAGCCGGCCATCGCCTACCCCATGCCCTCGGGCGTGACGCGCGAAGAGGCTGCTTCCATGCGCAGCCTCGCCGCGCAGGTGCCCGCAAGCCCTGCGCAGGTCGATCGTTCACTCCAGGAGATCAACGGTTCCAACCTGTTTGTTTCCGGAAAAGCCGAACTGACACCGGAGGCCCGTGCGGTATTGAATTCCATGGCCGCGGGCATTGGCGCAAAAGCCAAAATGTCTTCGACCACACGCATTGCGGTCGTGGGCCACACCGACAACCAGCGCCTGGCGCCCGAGACCAAACGCATCTTCAAGGACAACCAGGGCTTGTCTGAAGCACGTGCGCTGGCGGTGGCCGCCTATCTCAAACAAGTCCTTAACAACCCTGCGATCACGTATTCGATCCAGGGCGAGGGCGAAAGCAAACCGCTGGCTTCGAACGCGACACCGGAGGGCATGGCCCGCAACCGCCGTGTTGAATTGCGCGTGTGGTTCCAGCCTGCCGCGGTGGCAGCCGCGCCTGTGCCGCTTCCCGCGGCCGCGCGGCCGCCGTGCACGCCGCAATCGGTCGGCCAGTCCACCGTGCCCTTCCGCATCACCATCGACGGCGAGCCGATCAACACGGCTGAGATTCCGAACGAGGCCGACGGCCAGCGCTGCGCCGACGTCGCGCTCGAGCGGGCGGACATCCAGGTCCGCTACGACAGCCTGGCCGCCGTGCCGCTGATGAACGCCTGGGCGACACCCGGCACGGCCGTAAAGGGCGAAGCCGTGGAATTCCGTGCCTGGTCCAACTACATTCCGTGGATCAAAAAGGCCGAACTGCGCCTCTTCCGCCCTGGGCAGAAAACCCAGGAGCAGCCGTTTGAGATCGTCCCCATAGCCTGGTCGGGCGCAAGCCGCTGGACGGTGCCGTCCAACACCGCGGGCGACCAGGTGTTTTACCTGCTGCGCGTGTACGACGCGCAAGGCCGCTTCGACGAAACCAGCCTCAAGGCGCTGAACCTGCTGGCGCGCGCCATGCCGGCGAACGAGGACCAGGACAAGCTGGAGCGCGAACGCCTCACGGGCTACGGCGAGAACAGCCTGGCCCTGCGCAACATCCCGGTGGCGGGCGGCACGGTCACGGTCAACGGCAGCAACCTCAAGCCGGGCCAGCGCATAGAGGCGCTGGGCCTGGAACTGCCGATAGATTCTCAGGGCAAGTTCGCGATGAAGCAGATCATGCCGGCCGGCCCGCAATCGGTGGAAGTGACACTTAAGGAAACCGACGGCAAGGCCACCACCTTCCGCCGCAACCTCAACATCGCGGCCGACGACTGGTTCTACCTGGCACTCGGTGATTTGACGGTCGGCAAGAACAATGTGTCCGGGCCCGCCAAGCTGGTGACCGGCGACCTGAGCCACTACGAAGACAAGGTCTACGTCGACGGCCGCGCCGCTTTTTACCTCAAGGGCAAGATCAAGGGCGAGTGGCTGCTGACGGCTTCGGCCGACACACGCGAAGGCCCCATCGAGGACTTGTTCTCCAACTTCTCGAGCAAGGACCCCAAGTACCTGCTGCGCAGCATAGACCCCAACCTGTACTACCCGGTCTACGGCGACGACAGCACCACCGTGGACGACGCGCCCACGCAGGGCAAGTTTTTCGTCAAGCTGCAAAAAGGCGATTCGCACATCATGTGGGGCAACTTCCAGACCTCCTGGAGCGGCACCGAGTTGATGCAGTATTCGCGCGGCCTCTACGGCGCGCAGTTGCGCCACCGATCCGAAGAAGCCACGGCCTACGGCGAGAAGCGCACGCAGATCGACGCCTTCGCGGCCGACCCGGGCACCCTGGCCTCGCGCGAAGAGTTCCGCGGCACCGGCGGCTCCATCTATTACCTGCGCCACCTGGACATCACCCAGGGTTCGGAGCGCGTCTGGATCGAAGTGCGCGACAAGGATTCCGGCATGGTGATAGAGCGCCGCGAACTCGCGCCCACGCAGGACTACGAGGTCAACTACTTGCAGGGCCGCATCCTGCTGCAGTCGCCGCTGTCCGCCACCGGCGGCGGCGCAGGCCTGATCATGACTTCGGCGGTCGGCGGCCAGCCGGTCTACCTGGTCACGACCTATGAGTTCGCACCCGGCGTCACCGCCGTCAGCAACCTGTCGACCGGCTTGCGCGCCAGCCAGTGGATCAACGACCACTTTCAACTGGGCGCCAGCACCTACCACCAGGGCGAGACCGGCTCCAGCCAGACGCTCAAAGGCGTGGACGGCACGCTGCGCTACAAGCCCGGCACCTGGCTCAAGTTCGAGGCGGCCCGCTCCAAAGGCCCGGGCAACGGCGCGCAGACCTCGATTGACGGTGGCTTTGGCTTCAACACCCTGAACAGCGGCGCCATCCAGTCGGCCGGCGCCGAACGCCTGGAGGCCTCGGTCGACCTGGCCGAAGTGACCGACAGCATGAAGGGCAAGGTCACGGCCTACGCGCAGAACCGCGACCGCGGCTACTCGGCGCCAGGGCAGATAGGCATTGGCGGCGAGGCCGTCAAGCAGGCGGGTGCTTCCGCCGACGTGGAGGTGATGCCGGGCACGCGCATCCTGCTCAAGGCCGACAGGCGCGATGGCGACCTGCAGGACAGCCAGAACGCCGAACTCGCGGTTCGCCAGACGCTGAACAGCGAATGGGAAGTCGCGGCCGGTGTGCGCGCCGACGACCGCTCCAAGGTCACGCCGAACGCCAGCGCATTGTTGTCGCAAACCGGCTCGCGCACCGATGCGCAGCTGCGCGCCGACTACCGCCCCGACCGCCAGGGCGGCAAGCCCGGCGAAAAAGAAGACTGGGAAGCCTACGGCTATGTGCAGGGCACGCTCGAGCGCGACGACACGCGTGACCCCAACAACCGTGTCGGCCTGGGCGGCGCGCTGCAAGTCAGCGAGCGCGTGAAACTCAGCGGCGAGGCTTCCAGCGGCAGCATGGGCGTGGGCGGCAAGCTGGGCGCCGACTACCGCATCTCCGACCGCAGCAACGCCTACCTGGCCTACACCGTGGAAACCGAAAGCCCCGACGTCGCCTGGCGCGGCCGCCAGGGCACACTGGTCTCCGGCGCGAGCACACGCGTGTCCGATCAATTGCGCGTTTTCGGTGAAGGCCGCTCCGTCAATGGCGCAGGCCCGCAAAGCCTGACGCAGGCCTTCGGCACCGACTGGTCGCCCAATGACCGCTGGAACTTTGGCGCCAAGGTCGAGTTCGGCACCGTGTCCGACCCGCTTGCCGGCGACCTCAAGCGCCGCGCGCTGGGCGGCTCTATCGGCTACAAAAAAGACGGCCTCAAGTACGGCGGCAACATCGAGTGGCGCCATGACAAAGGCAACATCTCGGGCGAACGCACGACCTGGCTCATGCGCAACACCGTCGGCCTGCAGGTCGACCCGGCGTGGCGCCTGCTCGGCAAGCTCAACGTCTCGCGCTCCAGCAACAGCCAGGGCGCATTTGTTGACGGCAACTACCACGAGTTTGTCATCGGCAGCGCGTATCGCCCCGTCGACAACGACCGCTGGAATACCTTGTTCAAGTACACCAACCTGAACAACGTGCCCACCGCCGGCCAGCTCACGCCCTCCGGCCAGGCGGCCGACTACGCGCAGCGCAGCCAGGTCTTCTCGGTCGACACGATTTACGACGTGAAGCCCTGGCTGTCGGTCGGCGCCAAGTACGCCTTCCGCATCGGCGAACTCAAGTCACCGGTGGCCGGCGGCGAATGGTTCTCCAGCCGTGCCGACCTGCTGATCCTGCGCGCCGACCTGCACCTGGTCAAGGAATGGGACGCACTGGTGGAGCTGCGAAACCTGCGCGCCACCGAAGCCCAGGATGCAAAAGCCGGCGCGCTACTGGGCATTTACCGGCACCTCGGCAAAGGCGTGAAGGTGGGCGTGGGCTACAACTTCACGCAGTACTCGGATGATTTGACCGATCTTTCTTATCGCAGCCGCGGCTGGTTTTTCAATGTGCTGGCGGCGTATTGAGGGCGACGTATGAGGGGGGCAGGCCACTGCGCGCGTCCCTTGTCTCTATCAACCCACACTTACAAAAGAAAGCGCCGTAATGAACACCTAATGCTTATGGGGTGGGCGTTGTAACTCATATGTACTCTTGATAATTCGCGAATATTCACTTGAAGGAAATTTTCCAGATGCAATCGCGCGAAGGCAACCCAAGGCTCAAAGGTCTCATGTCCAGCAAGAAGAAATACCCAGCGGCCGCGCCAGGCGGCCCCGCTACAAACAAGGCCTCCGGGTTTGCGATTTCAGCCACGGCATTCGCAGTTGCCCTGCTCGCCGCCTCTCCCCAGATCGCACGCGCCGCCAGTGAGTGCGGCGCCGAGGTGCCAGGCGCGGACACGATCACCTGCTCGGGCGCGAGCTATGCGGCCGGGATCACCTACACACCAACGTCCGGCGGGTTGACGCTCAGACTCAACAACCCCGGCATGGCAATCTCGGGGGCGACGGGCATTCTTATCGCCCAGCCGACAATCGCCGCCGATGTGAATATGGTGATCAATGCCACGAGCTTCGGTTCCATCAACACAACCGGAACGGCAATTCAGATCGTCAACGCGACGACCGGCGGGTCGTCTGTCTTCACCATGGACGCCGGCTCCATCACCTCGACCGCTGCCATAGGAAGTGTGATCGTTGGATCCGTATCCGCGGGACGGGCAGAGGCGACGCTGAACGGAGGACGAATTGGCAACACCGGCGCGGGTGGGGGCTTGAGGGCCACAATTGCCGGAGCCGTCACCAGTGGCAATGCAACTGCCACGATCACGGGCGGCATTGTCGACGGAACAACTTTTGGCGTGCATTCCTTCATCAACGGTCCCGGTGCTACAGGCACCGCGCTCATTCGCATGACCGGGGGGGCGGCGCAATCTACAGGCGGGAACGCCTTGTGGGCGCAACAAGCGGGCACAGGCCTGGCCCAGGTGCAGATGACGGGAGGCACGGTGGCCGCGACCGGTGCCAACGGCGACGGCATCCTGGCTCAGAGCAGGGCCGGCAGCTACGCTGTGGACGTCACCGGAGGCACCGTGACAGGCGGCAGCGGCAACGGCGCTGCTATCCATACGTCGGGTCCAGCTGGCGGCACAGTCAACATCGGCGCGGGCGTCGTGCTCAATGGGGGCGCCTCCGGCGTGGCGCTGCGGGACGGCGACTTGAACCGCGACGGCTTCGACGAAATCGGCGGCAACTCGGTCATCACGACCGMCGGCACCCTGAATGGCGCCGTCGTGCTCGGTGGCGGCACCGACACGCTCACCATGACTGGCGGCGCGATCAACGGCAACATCACGGGCGACGGCGCCGATGCCCTGAACCTGAACCTCGGCACCAGCAGCTTTACCCACGGCGCGGCCTATGCCATCAGCGGCATGAACGGCATCGTCATGAATTCGGGCACCGTGCGCCTTGACGGCACGGTGGCGGCCAACACCCTGAACGTCAAGGGCGGCACGCTGGTGCTCGGCAACACCGCCACCATCGCCACCACGGCGGTTGAGGGCGGCACCCTTTCCGTCAATGGCACGCTGACCGGCGCGGTGAACGTGCTCGGCGGCCGCCTGCAGGGCAACGGCAGGGTCGGCAACACAACGAACTTCGCCGGCGGCACCATCGCACCGGGCAATTCGATCGGCAAGCTGCTGATCGCGGGCAACTACGCGGGCAACGGCGGAACGCTTGAAATCGAAGGCGTGCTAGGGGGCACCGGCTCTCCCGCCGACAGGCTGGTGATCACGGGCAATGCGAGCGGCACGACCAGCATACAGACCATCAACACGGGCGGCACGGGTGCGTTGACCGGCTCCGGCAACACCGACGGCATTTCCATCGTCCAGGTGGGCGGCACCAGCACGGCCAGCACGTTCCAGCTGGCCGGTGGTTACGCGGCGGCCGGGCCCTACCAGTACCAGCTGCGGGTGTTCGGCCCCGCAAGCTCGGCCGCCAGCCAGGCGGACCCTTTGCTGGGGGCTGTGCCGTTTTATGACTACCGCCTGCAATCGGTGGTGGACGCCAGCGGCAGGCCTGTTGCCGTGCCGCAGATCGCCGGCTACCAGGCCATGCCCACGGGCGCCGTGCGTTATGGGTCGTCGCTGCTGGATTCCGTGCACAAGCGGCAGGGCGAGCTGCGCGATGTGGCGGCAAGCCGAGGCAGCAACGGTGAACCAGGCGAGCGTGCATTCTTCGTGCGTGTGAATGGCTCCCGCAGCGAAGTCGCCGGCAACCGCGCGTCGGGCTACGACCAGGACATCGACTACCTCCAGGCCGGGGCCTATGTGTTCGGGCGTGACATGGAAGACGGCGCCGCCTTGCGCATCGGTGGCGCGCTCAGCCGCGGAAAGTCCAAGCTCCGGGTTGCCGCATCCGGCGCCCAGGTGGACCTGAAGGGCACGACACTCGCCCTGACCTCGACCTACCAGACGCCGGCCGGCTGGTATCTCGACGGCGTCGCACAACTCACGGACTATTCCACCAGCATCCAGACCCGCGAGCGCGGCCGGGTGGGAGCGCCCGATGGACTGGGCTTGGGCCTGTCGGTTGAAGGCGGCTACCCCATGGATATCGGCGGCGGCCTGGTCGTCGAGCCTCAAGCGCAGCTGTCCTACCAGAAGATCAAATTCGACACCTTCGTCGACGTGGACCGCATCACGGTCGACCTGCAGGACGGGGAAAGTTTGCAGGGACGCGTAGGTGCCCGTATCAAGAAGGCCTTCAACCCCAACACCAGCCGTCAATGGACGCTGTACGCCGAAGGCAACCTGGTCCATGAGTTCCTCAAAGACCGCGGCATCACGGCCAGCGGCGTCTCGTTCGCCTCGGATTCCCTGGGCACCAGCATGCAACTGGGGGGCGGCATCAATGCCCAGCTTGGCACGAACACCACACTGTTTGCCAGCGTGAGCTACAGCAAAGGCTTGAGCAGCGGAGCCGCGGACACCTGGAGCGGAAACCTGGGCATGCGCTTCGCTTTTTAAGCAAGAGAAGCGTTCAGGTGCGGCGCATCAAGGCAACAGCTTGCGTGTATCCGCGGTGCTGATGTCGTCGAGGTGCCTGAACGCCGGTGCGATCCTGGCAATGTCGTCCGCCGTGGCGCCCGAGTGCTCGAACGACACCTTCCATTCCCGGACGACTCGCCAGACTTCATCGATCAATTCGCCGGCGCGGGTCTGGCTCAAGGAGAACGCCGCGTGCCCGTTGAGCGCGTTGTCGAGTGTCGCGAGGCGGCCCTGGGGTCCGATTCCCAGGTGAAGAAAGCGCTCGGTCGCGAGGCTCGGCCGCGGCAGCACGTCGTACAGGGGACTGAGCCGCCAGCCGGGCAAGCGCGGGTCCCATAAGAATCCGTGGTTGCGCAGGTGGTCGTCGTCGTTGCTGGCGAAGATGTTGAACACCATGCGCTTGAAGAGTTCTTCGTTGTCCGCGCGAATCACGTCCGGATGGCAATACCGGCGCACGGCGGCGGCCAGGTCGGCGTAGGATTTTGTCCGCGACTCCGTCTCGTCACATCCCACCAAGGTCAGGCCGCTCACGAAACCCATGCGGCGCTCGGTCAAGCCCTCTGCGGGTGCCAGCAGCAAGTCCGTTGCCGCGGTGGGAAGCGTTCCGTGTGCCAGCCAGTAGCGGTCGAAACGCCGGATCATCATGATGCGGCGATCGCCGAGGAGGCGCGTGGCCACAGGGGGCACGTTCAGGCCCGCCTCCCGTGCGAGCACCAGCGAAGCGCATTCGACCGCGGGAATGTCGAAGGCGTCGTTTTTGCTTGGAAACTTCGCGAGCCAGAGGGCGCCGCTCTCATCGCGCACGGACGCTTTGGGCCGGGCGCCGCCGAGTGCCGTGCCCCCCTCGAAGATGTACTCAAGGTTGGCGGGAACTTCCTCTCCGGCCTCGATGCGCTCCGCCGCCTCCATTAGGTAGGCGAGCGCATGAACGCCACCGGCGACCCCTGCGGGCCCGTCAGAGATGCTGGAACGGATGTCCAGCGCGCCCACCCTCTCGCTGCCCGCATGCAGCAGGTACTGCGATTCGGCCAGGCTGTTTGCGGGCACCTTGAGCTTGGCCTCTATGACCCGGCGCCCCCAGGAATCCGGTGCGGCATCGCGGATGCCGCCGAAACTCACGAGCTTGTTGACCGGCAGCAGCAGCTTGCCTTTGACGGGCTCCGGCCCACGGATCGCCAGGCTGACCGGGTCTACCTCCAGGGCATCGGTGCGAGCCAGGTAGTTCGTTCCGTAGGCGAAGCGCGATGCCAGGAGTTCGGAACCCTGCTCGGTCATCGTGAGCTGCCCGCAAGGCGCCCAGGCTTCGCTCAGGTACGCGAAGCTCATCAGCTTCAGTTCTTTGGCCGCCATAAAAATTCCGCTTTAGATGAAGATAAAAGGCACTGCCGGTGCGAGCGTGAATTCAGAAGTTCAGCTCGGCGAGCTCGGCGGCAGTCAGGTCACGAACGCGCTTGGTCGATTCGCGGGCTTGGAGGGCGGTCAGCGCGGGGTCGGCCTGTGTCAGCAGGTCTGCCAGCGTGGCCCCTGGCGCGATGGCATCGAGGTAGCGAAGCACTTGTCCAATCGCCAGGCCGGGGTCACCCTTTTCCAGGCGGTAGGCGGTATTGCGCGAGAAGCCCGCACGCAGCGCCGCATCGGCCTGCTTGACCTTGCGCGCCTGGCGCAAGCGCGCGAGAAGATGCCCGAGATTGGCCATCTCCCGCGCGAGCTGCGGGCTAAGCATTACGGATTGATCTACTTTCATATTCGTTAAATCATCCATTAAGTTGATAAAGATCGATTTAACGACCATTTTATCTGAAGGGCGGCTAGTAATCAATCAATGATCGATTAATCAATCCTTAACGTAATAATGATTTATTTAACGAGCATTTTTGCTGCAATGCGGAGACGCAGAGCACGGCCTCGCAGTAGGTATAAACGCCAATATATCGCAGTGAATTTACTAATAAAGTAATTAACATGCCATTTATTTTTCATTTGGAAAAATAGGCGATATTGGTTTTTCAATTAACTCTATGCGTGAACTCCTTGATTCCACCGATCGCCGGCTGACCCGGCTGCTTTCCGACGACGCGCAAGACGGCGTGAACCAGCTGGCCGAAAAAATGCAGCTGAGCCCGCCCACGGTCCGCACGCGCCTGAAGGCCTTGATCGAAAAAAATGCTCTCAAAATCGTCGGCCTGCTGAACCTGTCGGAGCGGCCGGAACTGATTGGCGCCATCGTCGGCATCAGCGCCAACGCGCAGGGGCATCTTGACGAACTCACGCAAAAGCTCGCGGAGCTGCCCTTCGTGACTTCCGTGAGTGTGGTGACCGGCCGTTTCGACCTGATCGTCGAAGTGCTGGTGGCCGGGGATGTCCAGGACCTCTACCGGTTTACCAGCGAGCTGCTTCCCCGGGTTGCCGGGCCCGGGATCATCAGCCGCAGCGAGACCTTTGTGGTCATGAAGTCGCGCAACAAATGGGTCAACCTGCCGCGCGGCTGCTGGGAGCAGGGCGCCGACGGCGGCGCTGAGCCGCCGCCCCCTCAGCCCGCAGCGGCTGAGAAATGAGCTCGTCCCCGGCGGATGTTCCTCCGGGGAGATTGTCAAAGGAGAAAGCAATGAAGATCTCGAATTCCCTGGCCACGGGGCTGCTGGCCTGCGCGGGTTTCCTCGGTGTGTGCGCCGCCGCCCATGCCGCCACCCTTGAAGACATTCAAAAACGCGGCGAGCTGCGCATTGCCGTGCAAACTCAAGGCCCTCCGTTTTCGATGATCGACAAAAACGGCGCGCGCACCGGCAGCTCGGTGGAGCTTGCCAAGTTGATGGCCCAGGAAATGGGCGTCAAGGTGGTGTTTCTCGACCTCGACTGGGACGGGCTGCTGCCGGCCCTGATTTCCGGCAAGGCCGATCTGCTTGCGGCCGACATGACGCCCACGCTGGCTCGTGCGACCAAAGTCGCCTTCACCAAGCCCTTTATGTATATAGGGCCCGTTGTGGCGTCTAAAGAAGGAAGCAAATTCACTTCCACGAATGCCTGCAAGGCGCCCGGTACCAAGATCGCGGTGCTCTTCGGCAGCACCGGCGAGAAGCTCGCCAAAACCGTGTTTCCCAAAGGCGAGATCAAGAGCTACAAGGGCGGCGGAACCTTGCTGCTGGACGCCGTGAAAAATGGCCAGGCCGACTGCCTGCTCAACGACAGCTCAGCGGTGGCCGGCCAGGCGGCCGGATATCCCAAGGGCACCTTCAAGGTCATGCCGGAACTGCTGGCCAAGGAACCCCTGGCCTACGCCACGCGTTATGACTCCATGGATCTTCTGAGCTGGATCAACCTGTTCATCGACCAGACCACACTGGACGGCCGCCTTCAGCAAAACCTCGACTACTGGGTCAACACGCCCAAGTGGAAAGAAGAGCACTGATTCCCGGATGTTCCCGGATATTCCAGGAACTGAGCACGGGCCCGGCCTCATGACCATGGCGTCGATTCCCGTGCCGCAAGGCCTTCAAGCCCATCAAGCGCTTTACCCCCGGGCTGGTCCATGCTGTTAAACCTGAACTTCAGGGTGATAGGGGAGACCCTGCCCGATTTCTTCGGGGGCTTTGTCTCCACCCTGTCCATTTCGCTGGCCGCGTTCGCGGGTGCCGTCGTTATCGGCGTGCTGGCCTGCGTGATGAGCCTCCAGTCTTCGCGGATTGTCCGGGCGCCGGCGGTCGTGTATGTGGATGTGATCCGGGCGACGCCTTTGCTGGCCCAGCTGTATTTTCTGTATTTCGGGCTGCCGAATTTCGGCGTGATCATGCCGGAAATCATGATCGGCATCATCGCCCTGTCCATCAACAGCGGCGCCTACGTCAGCGAGATCATCCGCTCCGGCATCCATTCAATCCCTAAGGGCCAGCTGGAGGCGGGCGCCAGTTCGGGGATGACGTACTGGCAGCAGATGCGCCTCATCATTCTTCCGCAGGCTGTGCGGCCCATGGTGTCGCCGCTGATCGGGCAGGCCATCGTGCTGGTCAAGGACTCGTCCCTGCTGTCGCTGATCTCGGTCCTGGAACTCACGCGTGTGGGGCAGACATTGGCCAATGACCGCTTCATGCCGGTCGAAGGCCTGGCAAGCACCGCCGTCGGCTACCTGATCATCTATTTCGGTCTCAAGCTCGCGGCCGCCGCATGGGTCCGCATCGGGCAGCAGCCCGGGCGATGCTGAAAGCCACGACCATGACTATATTCTTCGAGCAGCTGTACGGCATGGCCCAGTACTACCCGGTCGTGCTGAAGGGCGTGGGCGTGACGCTGGCGCTGTCCTTCATCGGGATTTTTGCCGGAACGGTGCTGGGCTTTGTGCTGGGCATAGGCCGCGCCAGCCCGCGCAAATGGCTGTCGTTCGCCGTCGGGGCCTACACCGACCTGTTTCGCGGAACACCCGTGCTGGTCCAGGTGTTCGTCGTCTTTTTTGTATTGCCAGAGGCGGGCATAGAGCTCGACTCCTTCACGGCGGGCGCCATTGCCTTGTCCAACATCGCGGCCTGCTTCATCTCGGAAATCGTGGCCGCCGGGATCAAGGCCGTGCCCACAGGGCAGATGGAGGCAGCTGCTTCCTCGGGGCTGAGCCGCTTCCAGCAACTGAGGCTGGTGGTGATGCCGCAGGCCACCCGCATGATCGTTCCGTCCCTGGTCGGGCAATACGTGTTGCTGGTGAAAGATTCGTCGGTGGTCTCCGCCATCGGGCTGCTCGACCTGACGCGCTCCGGCTGGGTGATCGTGCAGTCCGTTCCCAACGGGCTGCTGGTGTTTAGCGCGGTGGGTGTGGGCTACTTTTTGATCTGCTATCCGCTGCTTTACCTGTCGCGGCGGCTGGAGAAGGCTTGATGAAGGAATACCCAGGATGATCCAATTCAGCGAACTCAACAAATGGTATGGCGCGCACCACGTGCTGCAGAACATCAACCTTGATGTGGCAAAAGGCGAGGTGGTGGTAGTCTGCGGGCCCAGCGGCTCCGGCAAAAGCACGCTGATCCGCTGCGTCAACGGCCTGGAAAAATTCCAGGCCGGCGCGCTGACGGTCGACGGCATGCCGGTCGCCAGCGAGGCCAATCTGCGCAAGCTTCGCATGGAGCTGGGTTTTGTCTTCCAGCAGTTCAATCTCTACCCCCAAAAAACCGCGCTCGAGAACGTCACGCTGGCGCCGATTCACGTGCGCAAGCTCTCCACGAAAGAAGCCGTCGACCGCGGCCGCGAGCTCCTCGAGAAAGTCGGCCTGGCGGACAAGTGCGACGCCTATCCGCAGCAGCTGTCGGGAGGGCAGCAGCAACGCGTCGCCATCGCCCGCAGCCTGTGCATGCAGCCCAAGGTCATGCTGTTCGACGAGCCGACCTCCGCGCTTGATCCCGAAATGATCAACGAGGTGCTGGACGTGATGGTGGCGCTGGCGAAAGACGGCATGACCATGATTGTGGTCACTCACGAGATGGGTTTTGCCCGCAAGGTGGCCGACCGCGTGGCCTTTATCGACAAGGGCGTCATGGTCGAGGTGGCCAAACCCGAAGCCTTTTTTACTGCGCCGCAGAGTGAGCGCACGCGTGAATTCCTCGGAAAGATTCTTCATCACTAGCCAGGGCGGGTGATCAACAGTCATCACGGCTGCCGCACATGGCGGCAGAAACTTTAGAAAGACATTGGATGACTGACACGGGCAGGCAGGAAACACAGGGCGGGCGATCCATCGCCATCGTGGGGGGCGGCGTGGTCGGCGCGGCGACGGCCTTGGCGCTCGCGGCCCGGGGCCACGCCGTCACCGTCATAGACCGCGGGGAAGTCGGCGCCGGGACCAGTTCCGGCAACGCCGGTGCCGTCGTGACCGGCGCCGTCACGCCAAGCGCCACGCCGGGCGTGATCCGTTCCATTCCTTCCTACATCCTCGACCCGAACAGCGCCGCTGTGTTGCGACCGGCGCATTTTTTTCGCGGCCTTCCGTGGCTTCTCCGTTTTATGGCGGCAGGACGGCCCAAGCGGGTGGCGGGCATCGCGGCGGCCCTGCACCCGCTCGTGTCCAAGTCCCTGCAGGCCCACTTCGCATTGGCCGACATGAGCGGCGCCCGTGAGCTGATCCGGCCCGGCGGCTGGCTGAAACTCTACACATCCGCCGCCGGATTTTCGGCCAGCGCGCTGGAGCGTGAATTGATGACGCGCCACGGCGTTCATTTCTCCGTCCTCAAGCCCGCCGAGGTTGCCGAACTGGAACCCCGGCTTAATAAAAACGCCTACACCCGCGGTTTGTTCCAGCCCGACAGCGGCTTCGTCAACTACCCCAGGGCGCTGGCGCAGTCTTACTTTGAATGCGCGCGGCAGCGGCAGGCGCTTTACCTTCAGGAGACGGTGCTGGAACTGCGGCCCATCGACGGGGGCGGTGTGTCCATCCGGACGGACAAGGCCACGCGGCAGTTTGATGCGGTGGTCGTCGCGGCAGGCGCATGGTCCAAACAATTTGCCGCACAGGTCGGCGACAAAGTCAGCCTGGACACCGAGCGCGGGTATCACCTGTCATTTGCCTCGACCGGTAAATCCCTGCTGGGCCGTCCCGTGTGTTTCCCTGAAAAGCAGTGCGTGCTCTCGCCCATGCACGACGGCATTTCGCTGAGCAGCGGTGATGAACTCGCGGGCCTTGTTGCGCCGCCGGATTTCCGGCGCATACGCGCCCTGGTTCCCTTTGCCCGCAACGTGCTGCCGGCCATCATGGGCCAGGCTATACAGCGCGAATGGATGGGCTATCGTCCCTCCACGCCCGACTCCCTGCCCGTGATCGCGCGCTCACCGCGCTGCGCCAACGTGTTTTATGCCTTTGGCCACGGCCATCTCGGATTGACCCTGTCGGCGATCACCGCCCAGCTGGTCGCCGGAATGGTCAATGGCGACCCTGAACCCTTTGACCTGTCGCCCTACCGGATCGCCAGGTTTTGAATCGAAGAAACATGAACAACAACAAAAACATCCGCGAGAGCATCCCATGCCCGCTGTAACTGATGAAGCGGCAAAAATCGGCGTCCTGTGCTGGGAGACCGGGCAAGTGCCCCGAGGGCTGCAGCAACTTGAAACCCTGGTCGGCAACAGCACCAATCCCGCGTCCTACGCCTACCCCGTCAGCTTCCATCCCGTGCGCGGCGCCAACGTCCATACGATTCTGGAGAACCCGGACCCAGGAGTGCTAGCGACCATGATTACCGACGCCGCAGCCATGGTGTCCGAAAAAGGCATCAAGGCCATTACCACGAGCTGCGGCTTCAACGCCATCTTCCAGCGCGAACTGGCCCAGGCGGCCGGTGTACCGGTGCTGACCTCCAGCCTTCTGCAGGTCCCCTTCGTCAGGCTGCTCCACGGCCCGCGGAGCGAGATTGCCATCATCACCGCCAACGCGCGCGCCCTCGGCCCGCGGCACCTGAGGGCCGCCGGCATCGAGAGCATGGACGGCCTGCACATCCTGGGCCTGGAGCAATGCCCGGAATGGAACAGGATGTTCGCCGAACCGCAGGCCGAGATCGACCTGCATGTCATCGAGCAGGAAGTCTTGGGCACGGCGCTTGGCGCGCTTCAGAAGCATCCCGGCATCCGGGCTTTTGTCCTGGAATGCACCGACCTGCCGCCTTATTCGGAAGCGATCCGGCGCCGGTCAGGGCTTCCGGTGTTTGACTTCATCACCATGGTCAATTTTTTGCACTCGGCTATTTGAGACAGGCGTGATCAACGCTGGTGGGTCGCGTAGTTTGAAGCCATATAAACCGGCGCCGCCTGCGGCGGCAACGGTGATTTCCCCCGAATCAGGTCCGCGATTTTTTCCGCGATCATGATGGTCGGCGCATTCAGGTTGCCGCTGACGACATTGGGCATGATGGAGGCATCCACCACACGCAGGTTCTGGATTCCGTGCACGCGGCCGGCGCCGTCCACCACCGCCATGGGATCGGTATCGGTCCCCATACGGCAACTGCAGGAAGGATGAAAAGCGCTTTCGGCCTTGTCGCGGATGAAGGCGTCGATTTCGGCATCGGTCTGGACCTTGGCGCCGGGCGAGATTTCGCCACTGCGGAAAGGCTCGAATGCCGGTTGGGAAAATATCTCGCGCGTCAGGCGCACACCCGAGCGCATTTCCTTGCGGTCCTGCTCGGTCTGCATGTAATTGAACAGGATGCGTGGATGCGCTTTGGGGTCGGCCGAGCGCAGTGTGATGTGGCCGCGGCTGGTCGCGCGCATCGGCCCGACGTGCGCCTGAAAGCCGTGCTGCGTGGCCGGTGCGCTGCCGTCGTAGCTGACCGCCATCGGCAGAAAATGGTATTGCAGATCCGGATGCGCCACCCCCGCCTCACTGCGGATAAAACCGCCGGATTCGAAATGATTGGTCGCGCCCAGGCCTTTTCCGGCGAACAGCCATTGCACGCCGATTTTCAATTTGGCCAGGGGGTTCATCGCGCTGTACAGGGTGATCGGCTGCTTGCTGGCGTACTGCACGTAGACCTCGAGATGGTCTTGCAGATTCTGGCCGACCCCCGGAAGATCGACCCGCGGCTGGATGCCCAAGGCGCGAAGTTCCGCCGCCTTGCCGATCCCGGACAGCATCAAAAGCTGCGGCGAATTGATCGCGCCGCCGGACAGGATCACCTCACGCGCCGAATACACCTGATGCAGGCGCGACCCTTGCGCGTATTCGACACCGGTCGCGCGCGTGCCCTCGAACAAGACCCGCGTGACCCGCGCGCGCGTCACCACGCGCAGGTTCCCGCGTCTGGCCGCCGGGCGCAGGTAGGCCTGCGCCGTGCTCCAGCGCCGGCCCTTGTAGACCGTCATGTCCATCGGCCCGAGGCCTTCCTGCTGGTAGCCGTTCATGTCCTCGGTGTAGGGGTAGCCGGCTTGTTGCCCCGCCTCGATGAAAGCGCGATACAGCGGGTTCCTGCAGGCGGCGGTGGAGACATACAAGGGGCCGTCGTTGCCGCGATAGGCGTCGCCGCCTTTCAGGCGGGTTTCGGATTTCTTGAAGTACGGCAGGCAATGCGCGTAGGACCACTGCTCCAGTCCCGGCATGCCGGCCCAGGCGTCATAGTCAAACGCATGCCCGCGGATGTAGACCATGCCGTTGATCGACGACGACCCGCCGAGCACGCGGCCGCGCGGGCAGTGCATCCGGCGCATGTTCATGAAAGGTTCCGGCTCGGTGTCGTRGAACCAGTTGTACTTGTCGTTGGCCAGCGGATAGGCGAAGGCCGACGGCATGTGGATGAAGATGCTGTGGTCCGCCGGGCCGGCTTCCAGCAGCAGGACGCGCGCGCCGTCGTCCTCGCTCAGGCGGTTGGCGAGGACGCAACCGGCTGAACCGGCGCCGACGATGATGTAATCGTATTGTTCTTGTTTCATGTGAATTCCTGATCGGGAGTCAGCTTGCCGCGAGGCCGGGCTGTGAACGCTTTGGGTGTCCGTGGAATTATTCTTGCCTCCGGAAATTTTCCGTACCGTCCGATGTCCGCGGGGACGGCATAAGAGACTAGTGAGGCTGGGGCCGGCCACCGGTCTTTGGCTGCCGGACATGCCTATTCATAAGGGCAGGCCACTTCGCCGAGTTCGACGTACACGCTCTTCAATTGCGTGTAATAGTCAATCGTCACCATACTGTTTTCATGGCCGATCCCCGATTCCCGGATACCGCCAAACGGCATCTCGATGGGCGTGATGTTGTAGTTGTTGATCCAGCACACGCCCGCCTGCAATTGCGCCGCCACCCGGTGTCCGCGCGCCAGGTCGGCGGTGAACACGCCGGCTGCCAGGCCGAAGCGCGTGTCGTTGGCGCGCGCCACTGCTTGCGCTTCATCACTGAAGCTAAGCACCGACATCACAGGCCCGAAGATCTCTTCGCGCACGATGCTCATGTCGTCGCGGCAATCGGCGAAAATTGTCGGCTCGACAAAATTCCCCTCGGCCAGTCCGCCGGTCTTGAGCTGCTTGCCCCCGGCGACCAGCCGCGCGCCTTCAGCCACGCCTTTTTCGATGTAGTCGAGCACGCGCTTCATATGCGGGCGTGAAATCAGCGCGCCGACCTGCGTCGCCGGATCCATCGGGTCGCCGATGCGCAGCTTTCGGGTACGCGCCTGCAGCTGCTCCAGAAACGCATCGTGGATGTCCTCATGCACAAAGACCCGTGTGCAGTTGGTGCAGACCTCGCCCTGTGTATAAAAATTGCCGAGCATCGCGGCGGAAACCGCCTGCTTCAGGTCGGCATCGGGGAACACCAGCAGCGCCGATTTTCCGCCCAGTTCCATGGTCGCGCGCTTCAGGGTTTTGGCGGCTTCCGCCATGACGGCCTTGCCGGTGCCGACCGAACCTGTGAGCGACACCTTGGCCACCGCCGGGTGCGTCACCAACAGCCGGCCGGTGCGGCCATCGCCCTGCAACACGTTGAACACGCCGTCCGGCACACCGGCCTCGGTGTAGATTTCCGCGAGCCTGGCGGCGCTGCGCGGCGTCAATTCGGAAGGCTTGAAAATCATGGCATTGCCGCAGGCCAGGGCCGGCGCCGACTTCCAGCATGCGATCTGCAGGGGATAGTTCCAGGCGCCGATGCCGACGCAAATGCCGAGCGGCTCGCGCCGCGTGTACGCAAAAGCGTTTTTGAGCCCGTAATGGTGGCCGTGAATCGTCGGCGCCAAGCCGGCAAAGTACTCGATGCAATCGGCGCCACTGGCGACGTCGACCACTTCGGCCTCCTGGATCGGCTTGCCGCAATCCGCCACCTCCAGTTCGGCCAGTTCGCGGTTGCGCGCGCGCAGCAGTTGCGCCGCCCGGTACAGGATGCGGCCGCGCTCCGCACCGGTCATCGCCGACCATGTGGCCAGCCCGGCTTGTGCCGCCTCGATCGCACGTTCGACTTCCGGTGCCAGCGCCAATTCGACGCGGCACAAAACCTGGCCCGTGGCCGGATTCAGGTTTTCCAGTGTTTCCGAAGCGGTGCCGGGATGGTAAGCGCCGCCTATGTAGTTGCGTAGTGTCTGGGTTGTCACGAGCTCACCTTGTTCCGATGTTTTGCCGTGCAATCGTCGATTGCTGTCGATTGCCTTGACGGCTCACTATAGGTTCAGGGTACCCGGTGCTCTTGATGTATTACGACCGCGGGATGGCGCAAATTTCCGGGACCCGCCAAGCGGCGGGCAGCGGTGGGCAAGTCATTTGCGTGTCGGTGAAACGGCCTGCCGCATCACCGGCGCCTGCACGGACTGCAGCCGGTCCGCCCTGGGCGGGCAGCCGAACTTGTCCCGGTAGACGCGCGAGAAATGTTCAAGCGACGAATAGCCGGCACCGACCGCCACCTGCGCCACGCTCATGTCGGTTTGCTGCAGCAGCTTGTGCGCGCGCGCCAGCCGCAGGTTGATGTAGTACTTCAGGGGAGGCAGCGATGTGTAGTGCTGGAACAGGCGCTCCAGCTGGCGCCGCGACAAGCCGACCCTGGTTGCGATCTCGTCGCAGGGCACGGGGTCTCCCACGGTTTCCTGCATGAGGTTTATCGCGGCCTGAACATGCCTGCTGCCCTCGCCGGGGCGCTTGTTGGCGCCGCTCAGCAAGGAGTCCGTCGGATAGCGAACCTGCGTGTACTGCATGTGCTGGGAAACCTCGTGCGCCAGGTCGGCACCTTCGCGCTCGCCTATCCATTGCAGCATCATGTCCAGCGTTGACGTGGCGCCCGCACAGGTCAGGCGGCGCCTTTCTATCGTGTAAAACTGGTCCTTCGCGTTGACGTTCGGGTACAGCTCCTGGAAGCCCTCCAGGTTGTCCCAATGGATCGCCGCGCTATAGCCATCCAGCAAACCGGCGGCTGCCAGGATTTCGGCGCCGGTTTCGATGCCCGCGAGTTCCGCGCCGAATGCCGCCTGCCGCCTCAGCCAGTTTTTGATCTTGCGGTTCTTCGCATACCGCTTGGCCTCAAAGCTGGCGATGACAAAAACCGCGGAGAACTCCATGTCATCGGATAACTCCGCATCGACCGGCACATGCATGCCGTGCGTCCCGACCACCGGCTCACCGTCGACCGACAGCGTGGTCCATTCGAAGAGTTTGCGCTGCATCAGCCAATTGGCCAGCACCAGCGGCTCCATCACCAGGGCCAGACCCAGATTGGAAAACTGCGGGATTAGCAGCAAGCCAACCTTGCGCGCCGCGGGTGTGGCTTTCGGCGAAATGCGCTCCCTGTTTTCTTCCCTCATATGGACCCACCATGCGTTGACAAACAGCCTATAAGGTATTTCGCGCGGCCCTTATTCGTTTGTGGTAATACGACATATGTTAGTCGCAATACGTCAATATTGACCGTTTTCCTAAACCTATAGTTCGTCAACGGAAGAGCCCTGCTTCCCGGCATGCACCACTCGCCTCGCACCGGGAGCGGCAAAAAAAGCATGCGGTGGGCAGGCCCGTTTCAGCTCGAGAAAATGCGCTATCCAACAAGGAAAACGTGACATGAGGTCTCTGTACATACTCGGCCCGACTGCGGTTCTTGCCCTCGCCCTTTGCGCCGGCCCCGCAAGCGCACAAGGCAAATTGCCGAACGGCGCAAAAGAGGCGGAAAGCTGCCGCACGGTGCGTTTTGGCGATGTTGGCTGGAGCGACATCGCCGCCACCACAGGGCTGGCATCGGTGGTCCTGGAAGGCCTGGGTTACCGCCCGAAGACGACGCTGGCTTCGGTGCCGATTACCTTCACAGGCATCAAGAGCAAGCAGATCGATGTTTTCCTGGGCTACTGGAACCCGAGCATGACGCCCATGATTGAGCCCTTCGTCAAGGCGGGCCAGATCAAGGTGCTGGACCAGCCCAACCTGGTCGGCGCCAAATACACGCTGGCCGTCAACAGCACCGCTTTTGAAGGTGGCTTGAAGACCTTTGCCGACATCGCGAAATTTCGCAAAGAGCTCGATGGAAAAATCTACGGCATCGAAGCCGGCAACGATGGCAATCTTCTGATCCAGCGCATGATCGACAAGAACGAATTCGGCCTGAAGGATTTCAAGCTGGTCGAGTCGAGCGAAGCCGGCATGCTGTCCGAAATGCAGCGCTCGTCGCGCCTGAAAAAATGGATCGTGTTCCTGGGCTGGGAGCCGCATCCGATGAACGTGCAGCTGAAGATGAAATACCTGGAAGGCGGCGACGCCGTGTTCGGCCCGAACTTCGGCGAGGCCAAGGTGTACACCGCGACCGCCACCGATTACCAGGCGCGCTGCCCGAACGCGGCCAGGCTGATCGGCAATCTGCAATTCACGACCGACCTGGAAAACCAGGTGATGGTGCCCATCACCAACAAGGTCAAGCCGAACGACGCGGCCCGTGACTGGTTGAAGAAGAACCCGGATGTGCTCAAGAAGTGGCTGGCCGAAGTCAGCACCTTTGACGGCAAGGATGGGTTGGCGGCGGTCAACAAGCACCTGGGTCTTTGACCGCGCTGCCACCGAAAAATTCACGGGGGCCGGGTTTCGCCGGGCTGGCGGATCCATGGAGAAAAACTGAAGCCGGCCAGTAGCAAGGCATCGGAAATTTAGCGGAAATTTATCGAAAAGTTGTCGGCAGTCTCATCAAAAAAACTGAATGGAGTTCGTATGAATAGGGTTAAAAAGCTGTTGTCCGGCCTGCTGCTGGCGGGTGTTGCCTTCGGCTGCTCAGCCGTCGAATTGAAACACTGGCCCGCCGATGCCGCGGCCAAGCTCAATGCGCTGGTCAAGACGCATGCGAACAAAGGGGAGTACGCCGTGTTCGACATGGACAACACGAGCTACAACTTCGACCTGGAAGAGTCCCTGTTGCCTTACATGGAAATGAAAGGCCTGCTGACGCGCGAGAACATGGACCCTTCGCTCAAGCTGATCCCGTTCAAGGATGTCAACGGCCACAAGGAAAGCCTGAACAGCTATTACTACCGGCTGTGCGAACTCGACGACATGGTTTGCTACCCCTGGGTGGCGCAGATTTTTTCGGGTTACACGCTCAGGGAGTTGAAAACGTTCGTCGACGAATTGATGGCTTACGGCAAACCTATTCCGGCGACCTACTATGAAGGCGACACCGTCAAGACCATCGACATCCAGCCACCGCGCATCTACCAGGGCCAGCGCGAACTGATGAACCATTTGATGGAGAACGGCATCGAGGTCTACATCATGACCGCCGCGCATGAAGAACTAGTGCGCATGGTGGCATCCGACCCCCGCTACGGCTACAACGTCAAGCCGCAAAATGTGATCGGCGTGGCGACCATGCTGAAGGATCGCAAGACCCAGGAACTGACCTCGTCCCGCCTGCAAATCCAGAAAGGCAAATACGATCCCGCCAAAAATATGGATCTGCAGATGCATCCTTACCTGTGGACGCCGAACACCTGGATGGCGGGCAAGTATGCGGCGATCCTGACCTACATCGACCAGTGGAAAAAACCCATCCTGGTGGCGGGCGACACACCGACCAGCGACGGCTACATGCTGTTCCACGGGACGGACATCGATCGCGGCGGCGTGCGAGTCTGGGTCAATCGCAAAGCCAAATACATGACACAGATCACCGATATGTGGACCAAGAACGCGGCGCGCCAAAAGGAGTTGGGCCTGCCCGTCACGGCCGACAAGAACTGGATTGTGGTCAAGCCGGAAGATATTCATCCGCTGCCTGCCGGCAACAAGTAAGCCGGCCTTCTCCATCCGTTTATCCGTCCCACGTTCCCTCGTCCGCCCATCGCCAGGAGGTGTTGAATGAACCCTGATCGCCTCCGCCCCGGGAATCTCTCCTGGGCCCGGCGCGCCCTGTGCGCGGCTTTGTGCACGACCTTCGTAGCTGGGCTGGGACTGTTCCCGGTTCACGCTGCTGACAACCCGGCGCCTTTGACGCTGGGGCTCATTGTCACGGGCGATACCGTGGAGAAGATGCTGGAGAACTGGAAGCCTTTCACCGACGCGCTGGCCAAGGAGATGCAGCGGCCGGTGCGGGTTCTGGCTTCGAAAGACTTCGCCGAAGTCTCCGGCGCCTTGAAGAATGGGCAAGTGCAGGTGGCCTGGATCAACAACAAGCTGGCGATCGAACTGGTTGAAACCGACCAGGCGCTGGTGTTTGCGCAGATGGTCGGGCTGGATGGAACGCGCGGCTACAGCTCGGTGCTGCTTGCCCGCAAGGACGGCGCGCCCCAGACCCTGGCGGAGGTGATCGGCCATCCCGGCAGCTACACGCTGGGGGCCGGCAACAAGGAGTCCATCTCGGGTTTCCTGGCGCCGAACTACTACGTGTTCGCCAAGAACAAGATCGATCCCGAGAAGCACTTCAAGAAGATCAACCGCACCAGCCACCGCGACAACTTCCTCGCGGTAGCCGGCGGCCAGGTGGACCTGGCGACCAACAACACCGCGGACATGCAGCGCTACCAGGCGGAGTTCCCGGACAAGATGGCGCGCGTGAAAGTGATCTGGGAGTCCCCGCTGATTCCCAACGACCCTATCCTGTACCGCAAGGACCTGCCGGCGGCAACGCAGCAACGCATCAGGAAGTTCTTCCTGGCCTACGGCCGCGACGAGACCGAAAAGGCCACGCTGAAGAATATGTACGACCTGTCGGCGTTCAAGGCTTCGTCGAACTACCAGCTGCGGCCTGTGGTGGACCTGGCTTTGTTCCAGGCGCTGACCAAGGCGATGAGCGGCCCCCAGGACGGCGGCGATTTCAGTGTCGTGCTCCAGCAGCTGACCAAGCGCGCCGCCCGCCTGGACTCATTGCTTAATTCCACGCGCATTGAGAGTCAGTAGGCGGTGCCGGGAGATCTGGTGCACCGGCCAGGGGTCGATGCAGAAGCATCCCGGCATCCGGGCTTTTGTCCTGGAATGCACCGACCTGCCGCCTTATTCGGAGGCGATAAGGCGCCGGTCAGGCCTGCCAGTTGATTTCATCACCATGGTCGATTTTTTGCGTTCGGCTATTTGAGGAAGTTGTGCCGGGTTGACGCTCCAGCGACCTAGCCTTCAAGTCGGCCGCATGCTTCACACGACGTGCGCCAAAACGACAAGCTCTCACCCGTTTGTAGGGACGCTCATAACAAGCTCAGCGCATGCACATGGTTAACTCCTTTGGGCGACATGCAGGCTTATTCGCACATCGGCTTGGTTCTAAATGAGGAGGTTTGGGTTACTGATGCCGTTCGACGTTGTCAAGCCTTGCCTGGACTGAGTGTGCATTGCGATGCATAGCGCAATGCGCTTTGCACAACGGGATTGACAGGACTTATGTGTCCACTGACACTCGATTCAAATAGATAAAAGATAAAGAATTCCGAGGGGGGATGCAGTTGATGGTTTTCCGTGGCTATACGCCCGTCACCTCTATACAGGTGACTTCGCCCGGCTTTTCAGCCTGGGTTTCTCCGGCAGTCGTGTTTTTCAAGTTGGTTGCGGCCAAATGGATGCTCGCGCTGCTGGCCGTGCTTGTTCCGGCACTATTTAACTTGTCTGCGGCACAGGAACGTTCCACTAAAGCTTCCTCCAATTTGTCCCCGCCGGGCTGCGCGATCGGGAATTGCGGTTTGCGTTCGTCGTCCGCGTACGCGGAGCTGGTGATTGGTGTTTTCCAGCATGTCTATGACGACAGCGAAATGCGCCAGCTCTACCGTTGGGGAAAGACGTCCAATGTCTGGCGCGATTTCGATGACGATCTGGATGACTTTCTGGCGCGCAACCGGGTCCTGCTCATCCATGTCGGGAAGGCCCGGGAGCCTTTTATCCTGATTACCAGCAAGGCCGAATACGACGGCGCTCCTCCTCTTCCCGGTGATCTGGTGCGATATGTCCCGTTGCGGCCACATCATGACGCAGAGGGCCGCAAAGCCCCTTCGCGCTTTAGTGTGCTGTCCGGGTGTATCGCCATCCTGTGCCGGACAACTGATGGACCTTGTTTCAAGAACTATGAGGAAGGTTTTTTTAACAAGAGCACCGGCGTTGAAATCAATTTACGCACCGGCAAAACGGTTCCTTCCGGAAAAGTGGTGGATCCGATGACTGCCTTGCCTGTCAAGGCTGTGAAGAGTGCTCTTTAAATTTTAAATGCGGATGGGGGAGTGGAAAATGGTTTCGAAGATCTTGCAGAGCCGGTTCAGCCGATGGAATTCATTTGCTGCCGGGTTCATGCGGCGTTCTCTGTCCGTCTTGCTGCGGTCACTCCTGGTGGCGGTAGTCGCATGTGCAGGTACGGGGGCCAACGCGGGCCCGACCGGCCCGAGCAAAGCAGGCTCCAATACGCCTGATTCGCCCGGTAACGGTGGTAACGAAGGATCGGGGTGTAGCAAGGGTATGCCCACCTACACCGTTAATGCGCCCCTGGTAAGCCTGCGCATCACGGATACGCCGATCGGCTGCAGCGCGCCCATTGGCCCTGCCGTGCCGATTGCGCTGAGCTACACGCAGGACAACAGCACCCAGCCCGCAACGCAAAACTTCGGCAATATAGGTCCGCGCTGGTATCTCAATTGGGTTTCCTACATTCAGGACAACCCGCTCTCGCCGGGCAACGGTATCGTGAGAGTGCCCATGGGCGGTGGTGCGATTCCCTACACGGGCGCCTACAACGCGAGCACTGGCGCTATCAATCCCGACGGTTTCACCCTGGGCTCGACCCGTGACCGGCTGTATCTGGCTTCGGCCAGCCCTGTGCGCTATGAATTGCGGAAGGCGGATGGGTCAAAGCAGGTTTTTTCCCACTCTGACGGATCAACAGCTTCGCCACGCAGGGTGTTCCTGACCCAGGTTGTGGATTCCGTGGGCAATGCGCTCAGCCTGACCTACGACAACAATCACCGTTTGGTGCAGCTGACCGATGCCATCGGGCGCAGCACCACCCTGCAATACAACAAGGCAGGCAGTAGTTTTCTCATCACGGACATCTACGACCCGTTTGGGCGGCATGCGCAGCTGGGATACGACGCGAGCGCCCGGCTGAACAGCATTACGGATGTCATCGGCATGACGTCCACCTTCACCTATGACGGCTCCGGAATTATTTCGGCGATGACCACGCCGTACGGGACCACCACCTTTTCCTACGGCGGTTCAGTGCCGAACAACTGGATCAATGTGACCGATCCATTGGCGAAGACGGAGAGGGTGGAATTTAACCAGGGGGTGTCTGGCATTCCGTATGGCGATCCGCTGTATCCCAGCCTCGCATCGCGTGGCCTCAATCCACAGAACGCCTGGCAGAACTACCGTAACGTTTATTTTTGGGATAAATCCGTCCACGCGCTATATCCGGGCGACTACACCAAAGCCCGTATCCAGCACATGTTGCATGACGGATCGAATTCGTCGGCCACCAATATGCTTGAAAGCACCAAGACGGCGACGGGCAACCGCGTGCTTTATCTGTACCCGGGATTGATCGACGGTGGACTGCGCTCGGGAGGGACTGATTTGCCCTGGCTGATTGCACAGCGTCTGCCCGATGGAAGCACCGCGGTGACTGAAAAGACCTATAACGCACTGGGCAACGTGATTCGCATCATTGACCCCATGGGGAAAAAGACGACCTATACCTACGCCGCCAATCTGATTGACGTGCTGCAGAAAAGTGAAACCGGCCCCGCCGGCCTCGATGTGGTGACGGCTACCTACACCTATAACAGCCAGCACCTTCCCTTGACCTATACCGATGCGGCCGGCCTGACGATTACCTACACCTACAACAGCGCGGGGCAGGTCACCAGCGAGACGGATTCGAACGGACGCGTCACCAGCAAGGCCTATGACAGCAATGGCTACCTGTTGAGCGTCACACGCCCCGATGGAATCGTTTCCGAGAGTTATATCTATGACGCGGTGGGGCGCGTTGCCTCCGAAACCGATGCCGTGGGCTACACCCGCAGCTACAGTTATGACAATCTGGACCGCATCACGCGCATCACCCATCCAGATGGCAGCCACGAAGACCAGACGTGGAATCGGCTTGATCGTGCGACTTACAGTGACCGTGCCGGCCAGCTTACCAGCTACAGCTATGACGCTTTGCGTCGTCTTGTGTCGGAAACCAATCCCTTGGGACAGGTCACCGGGTATAGCTACTACCCCGGCGGCCAACTCAAAACCAAGACCGACGCCAATGGGAAAGTTGAAAACTGGTCGTATGACGTTGAAGGGCGCGTTGTCTCGTATACGAACGCGGCGGGGCAGATCACTGCCTATGCTTATGACAGCGCTGACCGGCTTTCAACGACAGTCGCGCCTACAGGGCAGGCCACGACCCGGACCTACGACGCGAGCGGCCGTCTTACCCAGACAAGCCTCAGCGCATCCGGTATGGCAGCGCGGATCACCACCTATTCGTACACACCCGGCGGGCAATTAAAAAGTACGGTTCAGCCGGATGGACGCAGCACCAACTATACGTACGACAACACGCTGCGCCTGATTGCGGTGACGGACACGCTGGGAAACAGCATCAATTACATCCTGGATAACACGGGTAATCAAATCAAGGAAGACATCAAAGACCCCGGTGGCGTATTGCAACGCTCCATCGACAGAAGCTTTGATGTCTTGAACCGGCTGCAACAAGTCAGTGGCGCAGCGCAATAAAAGAACAGTACCGGGAGCGAGCAATTGAAAACAGCAACAAACAAAAGTTTGATAGGCAAGGCGTTCGGCAAGAGCTTTGCCGCATGGACATGCGCCCTGGCGCTGCTTGCGGCGGCAGCGCCCGGCTGGGCCACACCTACTGTCAGCACCAATACCTCCTTGGCGGCCAGTGCCAATCCGGTGCTTGTGGGCGACCCCGTGACCTTCACCGCCACGGTCAGCGGCAGCAACCCCGGTGGCATGGTCACCTTCAAGACCGACGGCGCTATCCTGGGTGTGGCCGCTCTGGCGGGTGGAGGTGACAGCCGCACGGCCGGCTACACCGCCACTTTCACCACGGCAGGCACCAAAAACATCACGGCCGTGTACGGCGGTGATGCGCTCAACCTCGTTAGCACTTCAGCCGTGCTGGGCCAGATCATCAACAAAACCAGCCCGACGAACACCCTGGTGTCCAGCGCGGCATCAGCCGTCCTCGGCGAGCCTGTGACCTTCACCGCCACCGTCACCGGCAACAATCCCACAGGCACTGTCACCTTCAAGGACGGCACGGTGACCAAAGGCACGGTTGCCCTGAGCGGCGCGGGCAATACCCGCAGCGCCAGCTTTAGCACCAGTTCCCTGGTCGCCGGCAGCCATAGCATGACGGCCGTGTATGCCGGCAACGCCCTGAACAACGCCGCGACATCCGACGTGCTTGTCCAGACGGTCAACAAAGCCACGCCCGGCATTGCGCTGGCTTCCAGCGCCAACCCGTCCGCTGTCGGCGCAGCCGTGACCTTCACCGCCACCGTCACCGGCAACAACCCCACGGGCAATGTCGCCTTCAAGGATGGCACGGCGACCAAAGGCACGGTTGCCCTGAGCGGCGAAGGCAATACCCGCAGCGCCAGCTTTACCACCAGTGCCCTGGTCGCCGGCAGCCGCAGCATCACGGCCGTGTATGCCGGCAACTCCCTGAACAACGCCGCGACATCCGATGTGCTTGTCCAGACGATCAACAAAACCACGTCCGGCATTGCGCTGGCTTCCAGCGTCAACCCGTCCGCCGCCGGGGCGGCCGTGAGCTTTGTCGCCACCGTCACCGGCAACAATCCCACGGGCGAGGTCGCCTTCAAGGATGGCACGGCAACCCTAGGCACGGTCGTGCTGGACGGCACCGGCGACACGCGTACGGCCACCTTCAGCATCAGCACCTTGGCCTCCGGCAGCCGCAGCATCACGGCGGTGTATTCCGGCAACGCCCTCAACAGCGCCGCGACATCCGATGCGCTCATCCAGGCAGTGAACCCGGCGCCCAGACCCACCAGCGTGGGGCTTTCGAGCAGCCTCGGCGTCGCCCCGCTCGGGCAGAGCATTGTCCTGACCGCCAGCGTCAGCGGCGCCGCCCCCACCGGCAACGTCACCTTCAAGGACGGCGCCGCCACGCTGGGCACCGCAAGCCTGGCCGCCGGCGTCGCCACCTTCAGCACCAACGCCCTGGCCCTGGGCAGCCACACCCTGAGCGCCGACTACGCAGGCGACACCAACAACGACCCCTCCACCTCCGGCCCGGTGATGGTCGCCATCAATAGCGGCACCCTGACCTGGCAGTACGGCTATGACGCCATGGGCCGGCGCACCACCGTGCTTGACCCCAATGGCCTGGCCAGCTACACCTACTACGATGGCCTGGGCCGGCCGATCCAGACCCAGCAGCCCGCGAACATCGGCGCGTCCACCCCGACCACCGTGGGTTTTGCCTACAACGCCCGCGACGACCTGACCCAGGTCAACGACCCTCGCAACCTCGCGACCACCTACAGCCCCAACAGCGTGGGCGATGTCACGGCGCAAACCAGCCCTGACACCGGCGCCAGCCAGTACAGCTACGACCCCGTCGGCAATCTGCTGACCAAAACCGATGCCCGGGGCAAGCTCACCCAGTACGCGTATGACGGCCTCAACCGCGTGACCAGCATCAGCTATTCCACAGGCACACCCAGCACGCTCGAATACGACGGTGGCGCAACACCCCTACCCGCCGCCATTGGCAAGCTGACCAGGATCACCGACGCCTCGAGCGAAACCGTCTATACGTATGACAGCCTGGGGCGCAAGGTATCGAAGGCACAGACCCTGGGCGGCAAGACCTTCACCGTCGGCTATACCTGGGGCAATACGGGGGGCGCCATGGACAAGGTGACCGCCATCACCTACCCCAGCGGCGCTCGTGTCAACTACAGCTACGACGTCCAAGGCATGGTTAACAGCGTCACGGTCAATCCGCCCAACGCGAACGGCGTGGGCACCAACACGGCATCCAGTCTCCCGCTGCTGTCGGGTGTCACCACCAACGCCGAGAGCAAACTCACGGGCTGGACATGGGCCAGTACCAAGACCCAGGCGATTGCCTATGACAGCAACGGCCGGATCAGCGCCTACAACCTAGGAGACCCGACAAGCACGGGTGTCCGCCGCACCATCATTCGCGACAGTGCAGGGCGTATCACCGGTTACACGCACACCAGCAACGGAGTCCCGGTTCCTGCGCTGGACCAGAATTTTGGTTATGACAACCTGAACCGCCTGACCGGCGGCGCCCTGGGTAGCAGTGCGGTGCAGTACAGCTACGACGCCACCGGCAATCGCACGGCCAAGGTCATCAGTGGAACCAGCTACGCCAACGCCATCTCGGCCACCAGCAACCGGCTGGACCAGACCCAGGACGCCACCGGTACGGCCACGGTGCAGCACGATGCGGCCGGCAACATCACGAGTGACGGCACCAACACCTATAGCTACAGCGACCGCGGCAGGCTGGCGACGATGACCAATGCCGGTGGCGTGGTTGCTTACAGCTACAGCGCCCTCGAGTTGAGGATGAGCAAGAGCGGGCCGACGGCGCTGGTGCCTACCGGTGCGGCTTACTATGTCTATGACGAGTCGGGCCAGCTGCTCGGTGAGTACGATGCCAGCGGAACACCGCTCTACGAAACCATCTACCTGGGCACGCCGGTCGGGGTGATCAAGCAGACGGGCATGGCGGCAACCAGCGACGTTGCCATCAGCCTGTACAACGTCTGGGCGGATCAGCTCGGTGCACCCAGAGTGATCACGCGGCAGAGTGATGAAGCGATTGCCTGGCGCTGGGATATGGCGGAGCCCTTTGGCGCGACGGCGCCGGACCAGAATCCGAGCAGCCTGGGAGCCTTCACATACAACCAGCGACTGCCGGGGCAGGTGTTTGATTCAGAGAGCGGACTCTTCCAGAACTGGAACCGGGAGTACAACCCTCGCATTGGGCGCTATATGCAGTCCGACCCGATTGGACTTGGAGGTGGCATCAATACCTATGGCTACGTTGGCGGCAACCCAATCAGCGAAATAGACCCGAGTGGTCTTCTTTTCGACCCGCAAGGCTTCCAACAAGCTGCCCCGGCAGCAGCACAGGTTGCGGCCGCAGCCATAGCTGCTGCGGCCGGTAGCGGAGGCGCGGTAGCAATTCCCGCGGCAGCAATCGCTGGGGCAGGAGCCGTCGGGGCTGTTGTCGGAGTCGCCGGGGGGCTTGTGATCAATCACCTATTCGAGCGCATTGTCGGGGATACCGTTGGAGGTAAGATTTTCGATACGCTGCATCCAAATCCCCTGGCTCCTCCGGTTGTTCCGACACCGAGTAAACCTGTGCGCTCACCGGCAGAGGAGAAACAAGCTCAGGCAGAGCATGACTGGTACAAATCCAAGTGCGAAGACAAGAAGATTCCGACGGGTGACAAGTGTCAAGATCTTCTCAATGAGGCAAACAGGAACCTGATATGCGCGCAAGCAATGTCTGATTGGGATGAGCGCTGGAATCCAGGTAGACATGCCGGTGATATTGCGAATAAAACCAGAAACTGGCTGAAATACTTTGAAGAGTACAAAGAATGCAAAAAGAACTGCCCCAAATGATTAGTTCTACCCGAGAAGTACCCTCTGAAAAAGACTGGGGCGATCTGGCTGGCGATTTTGATGCCAGAGATGCATACAAGAAATTTCACGGGCTTTCCAAGCAGGACACCAAAAAGCTTTTTGCGGAGGATGTGCTTGCTCGCGCGCAAGACGTTCGATTTATGCCGGCACTTCCCTTCATCTACTACTTCGAAGGATTTTGCGAATTCGTACTGGAGGGTGTCTATGGTGATTCTCCCGCGTGGGCGGTTGCCGATAGCTTTATCAGCGTGCTGACTTCCAGAGCGGAAGCCGATCCGGAATTGCTGGTTTCCAATTTGACTCTGCTGACCAGTGCAGTAAGGTTTGTCGTAAAAAATCAACAGGCCTTTGGCGCCAGTGAATCCATTTACGGAGATTTTCACGCGCGCACGGAACCCGTACTGAAATCCATAAACGAAGCCGCGGGTAAGTCGTCGGCGTAGTGCTTGCATTCAAGACGCAAGTACAGCCCGCGCGCCCTGCCGTTCCGGTGTCTGGGCCGTGCTGGAAGCCAGACTTCGCAACGGTGAGCTGGATTCCAACAAGTTGGCTTACGAGGTCTGCCGAAAAGCTGTTCCAGCGCAGTCGGCTCACCTTTTTGCAATTCATTCTTCAATGCGGCCAAATCGATTTGACCTTTGGACTGAAGACGAGGGCGGTCAGATTTAGCGCTCGAATGTACTTTCGTTGATCGCGGCGGCGAAGCATTGACGGCTTGCATATCCTGGGCTTGGAGCAGTGTCCGGAGTGGAACAGGATGTTCGCCGAACCGCAGGCCGAGATCGACCTGGATGTCATCGAGCAGGAAGTTTTGGGCACGGCGCTTGGCGCGCTTCAGAAGCATTCCGGCATCCGGGCTTTTGTCCTGGAATGCACCGACCTGCCTCCTTATTCGGAAGCGATCCGGCGCCGGTCAGGCCTGCCGGTGTTTGATTTCATCACCATGGTTAATTATTTGCATTCGGCTATTTGAGGAAAGTGGCAAGTTGTCTGGGCTTGTGCCGTGGTTGGGTTGGGGCCATTCACGGAATCGAACTGTTCTTTATCGAAACGGCCGGCGCGCGAAGGTTCTTCATGCTCTGAAGAGTCCAAGCCATGTACATTGAGTCGCAGATGAACCGTTGAAGGTGCGGCGGGCCAGGGAGATTGAGATGGAGTGCCCGTCAATTCTGAACCAGGCGGCGCGCAAAGAGCTTGATCATCTGCTCTACAAAGGTGCCTGAACTCAATTTGAGGGCGTACCATTAACGTTGATGAAACCAACAATTTTCGCCGTGGGTGACGAGCCATACTGCCTCTGGGAAATCGATGTTTCTGAACGCACGCGTGACTTCCTTGCTGGCTTAGACTCCGAGTTTTTTTCATATGTTCTCCAGGCCCACATGGAGACAGAGGACGAAAAGCGCGCATCTGTCGCGATTCGTGTTGCTCTGCACCACGGGACCGAGACGCTGTTCTCCCTCCTAGGCGCATTCGTTCAGGCCCCTGACTGCCCATATGCGTGGATAGCACAGTGCAGGACCGAAGAATTGCGAAAAGTGGTATCACGGATCAGCGATGGCGATGACTCATTGATAACCAAATGGGGAAAACCGATTTTGAGCTGGGCGGATGTGTCAGCGGCCGTTTTACAGAGCTGCCAACCGGGAACCGAAAAGCATAAACACAACATCTCTGGCTTTGGAATGGCGTGGGCTGCCCTTGCCGACGAAGTGCAAGACGAAGTGGTGAATCATGAGTACAACGCGATAAAACATGGCTTTCGAACTCGCTCGGGTGGTTTCACATTGGCGGTTGGGCTTGAGGAGACCACGGGCGTTCCCGCGCCGGAGTCCGCCATCAACGTGTTGGGGGGATCTCAGTTCGGCTCTATGTTCTACAAGATTGAGAAGTTGAAGGGACACGGGGGACGCCACCTTCGTTCTCGGAGAACCTCAGTCAATTGGTCGCTGGAGCGCGACATTCTTCTTCTGCAGCTGATCCAGATTTCTATCAACAACGTGATATCTGCTCTCAAAGTGGCAAACGGTGTGCCTGCTAGCGAGTGTCGATTTCAGATTTTTAGTGAAGATGAGGACTTTATGCGTGCGTGGAGCCACAGCACGGGCGTGACGAATATCAACTTTGACTTTGTACTGGATGAGAATAAGTTGCCAGAGGTCACGAAGGCCGATATTTTGAAGCAGCTACGAGAACCTAAGTAGTCTGTGCGTTGGCAGTAACTTCTCCGCATCTCGATCTAAAGGTTGCCAGTTTATTCGCGAGAGCGATGCGAGTTTTAAGTCTCGCGAGATTCGTATCCCAGGTGTTTTAGCCGCGTCCCTATGGGGAAATAAGTGCTTGGAACATCTCCCGTACCTGATCTTGAGTGAGTGCATCATCCTGAACAGAATGGCGCGCGGTAGCCGGTTGATCACCGGCTCCACTCTTCAGTCGATCCTTGTCCTCTTCTGCTTCCTCAATCTGTTGCTGAAGTTTTTGGATCATTTCTGTAAATTTGTTTTCGACTTTTCCATCCAAAGCTTCGAGCGCGTTAGCGAGGGTCTTTTTTTCTTCGATATCAGTGCAATCCAGTAGTTCCTGCTTGAGACCCAGCGTCGAGTAGTCTTGAAAAAATGCCGCTAATGTTGCTCTATCGGCATCGGTAAGGTAATCGAGCTTGCTCACCGCATCATGTAGCTCAACCCAGTCCTCCGCCCCCGCTTCTTTCGCTGCAGCGAGCAGGCAATCCGTAATTTCCCTCCTCACGGCCAATCCGCCATGAGCTAGGAACCACGGTAGATCAGAAAGCTCTATTAATAATCGAATCGTCGACCAGACCCCGATATATGAACGCTTGAATTCACCTAATGTGTGTTCAGTCATCGAAGCAAGGTTTTGAATTATTTCCAGCCGTTTCTCACGTTCACAGCACTCGGCAATGAATGAAAGTCTGTCCGCGTTGGAGAGGTCAATAATGAATGCAAGTGGTCGACCGTCCGGTCGCGTATCCCATCGATAAATCGGGGCAGCCTGCAAGCTATTGACCCGTAAGATAAAGCCTGCAAGATTTCTCATTAGGAGCTGAGAAAGATCACTCTGCGGTCGAGCCCTTGATAATTTCCAAAGCTCAGCTAATTGCCTTAAGCGTATGGCGGCGACCATTAGGTCTTCTACAGTCTGTACCTGTGAGGCAATCACACCGGCTGCATACTCTTTTACAGAAGGGTTTAAGAAGCTCACTCGCCCGTGAGAAAACGTGAGGAAAGCGCCGTCTAATTCAGTTAGTGCATCTCGAAAGTCAGTAGCACTCATCTTAAAGTTGTACTTCCGAGCCCGTGCTGTGTGCAATGCCAAGAATTCAGGCTCAAAGTCTACTTGGTCGCGCCAATCACCGACCGTGTAGAGGCACAAAATGGCAGACTTAGCCGCTTCCGATATCTGATTTCGGAATGCGTGCTCCCACAGTTGTTTGAGATCTTCTAAAAGTTCAGATATGTATTGCTGATAGCCTTCCGCTGGTATTGATCGGACGCGAGTAAAGCTGGTTAGCCATTCGATCAATCGAGGACTGAAATGCCGATGTCTAATGATCTTGAGGAAGAATCCATCAGCTGTTATCTGCTGTCTGTGTGAATGAGGTAAGTCACTGAATACACATGGTTATAGAGCATTCGAGCGCGATGACCGAATGAGTATTCGGACATGGCTAAGACAATGCGCTCGTCCATTACGTGACTATGGCTTAACCGCTCCGAGAGGCGTACGGCGTTCCGAAGAATATGCTCACGCGTAGTAAGAATGAACCGGGATTTCTTTGAGTTCCGGATCATTTCCATGAAATCTACTATTGCTTGATCCTGGTTTCCACCGAGATAGTCGCGCGAGTCTCCAAGAAAAGTTTGACCGAGGAAGTCATCAAAATAAAAAACTTGTTTGTCATTTTGCCTAAACAGTCTCTTGCCTTCTTTGACCTCAGATGCGATAACCACGGGCTCATAGCCCATACTCAAGTGCACGTACAGCAGCATTTCTGCGAGAGTCGTTTTACCTATTCCCGGTGGACCTGAAATGATCAAAGTGCTACTTGCTTCCAACATCTCTTTAGCCTGATCGAAAGCTGCGCTTTGGACGAACAGCGGCAATTTGCGCTGCACACGGCTAACTTGAAAGTCGGTCTGACAGCGTTCGGCGTTATGTAGTACGTTTTCGAGTACTGTGGTGCTCGTGAGCCAAAGCTTGAAGTTCGCCCGTTCCACTTGAGGATGCCGGGCCAAGAGGCCTTCAAGATCGTCACCTCCGAGGATATCGGAGGGTGACTGTATGAAGGGGTGCATAGCCTCCAATATCGAGTCCTTATTGCCTGGACTTAACCGGACAGTAGTTGCGACCAGATATCGAGCAGGGTTGAGTTTGACCACCTTGGGTAATTCCCGATCTCGGAGGTGAGCAAGTAACTTGAGAAATCCAGATTTCGCGAAGTGCTTGCATTGCACAATGGCCTGCGAGTCGGCAGTCGACGCGTAGCGCAGATCAATTCCACCATCACGTCCGTTGCGAAAAGCCTCTATTGCGACTCCCCATTCGGCTTGTAGGAGGTCTCGCGTTAGCTTTTCGAAGTCGTGCGGTGAAAGCACATCGAAATTGCATATGGGCATGCTGGCCGTCTTTCTCACGCGAGTTGATGTTCCGCGCTGTATTTTGATCTAGCTACAGGTAGCGATGCATGATTAATCACCGATTCACCGCTCTAGAGTAACCCGAACCTTAAGGTTGAAGAGGGAAAGTTGTTGAAATTCCGTCGACATAGGGTACCGGTTGGACTCGTAATTTTCCATTCAAGCTCGACCCACATAGGCGCTACTTCGCACAAGGCGAGTCAATACCAACAATTGGTTGGTATTGACTTGATTGAGATGAGGTAAAAAAACCCGCCATGCAATGAGCATGCGGGTTGTGGGCTGCCTTGAAAAGATCTGAAGCAAGGTCTTGGTGCGGCCAAAGGGAATCGAACCCCTATCTGCCCCTTAGGAGGGGGCCGTTCTATCCATTGAACTATGGCCGCACTTCTCTTGGAGAGAGCCGTGATTGTATTCGGTGGCGAACGCCGCCCTTTCGCCCGGGATGGGGCCTCAGTCGTAAGGCACTGTGAAGATCAAATCCACCGCACTTTGCTGGCCGGCCTGGGCGCGTACCGTGAAGCGCTGCGACAGGTCGTAGAACACATAGAGCGTGCCGAGCGCGCCCGAGATCGTGCGTTCATACGCCGCATAGAAGTTGCGTGAAAAGCGCTTGCCCAGGGTCAGGGCGCTTTCGGTGGTGCTGCCGTCGGTGTTGCTGGAGGCGCCTCGGTACGAAAGTTCATCGAGTCCCAGCGAGGCGGCCAGGCCGCCGGACATGCCGCCGCCACCTTTGCTGCCGAGCAGGGCGAGGGCGGCTTGCTGCAGCAGGGCGGCTTCGGCGCCGCCGGAGGCGGAAGATCGCCCCACCACCAGCCAGGAGAGTTTTTCGGCGTCGGGCAGTTCGGGCTGGGCGTAGAGGCGCACGCGGGGCAGTAGGGCGGTGCCGGTGATCTGCACGCCGACGCGCTGCGTGAGGTTGGGGCGTATCGCCAGGATATCGAGCGTGGGGTTGTCGATGGCGCCGGTGAAACGCAGCATGCCTTGCTCCACGTCCAGGCGCTGGCCGTAGGCGCGGTACTGGCCGCCCGCGGTGTTGATGGTGCCGTTGAGGTGGGGGTCGCGCAGGCTGTCGCCGCTCAGGGCCAGGGTGCCGCGCACGCGGGTGTCTATGCCCTTGCCCTGGATGCGGAAGTCGCGGCCCAGGTCGAGCTCGACGGCGAGCTTGACGGGACGCGCGTCGCGGTCGGCGGTGTCGCTGCCGGCCTGGGCCGGCGCCTTCTGGCCGGCCGCCGCGCCGCGTGTGCTGCGCACCACCACGTCGTCGCCTAGCTGCGGTGTGCCTTCGTCGGGCAGGATGATGCGGGCCTGGTCGACCACCAGCTTGCCGGTGAGTTCGCTCTGCTGGCCCTTGAGGCCGGCCTGCACCTCGCCCGAGACCGTGAGCTGGCGGTCGGTGCGTATGCTGGCGCGCAGGCGTTCGAGCTTGGCGCTGAGCTGCACCTGCGGTTTGCCTTCGACCCAGCCGGCCTCGCCCTGGGCCGTGAGGACGCCGCCCGTGCCCTTGTCGCCGGCGCCCTGCAGCGTGAACTCATTGATGCGCATGCGGGTGCCGTCGAGTTTGGCGCGAAGCTTGCCGTTGCCGAACTCGATGCCGTCGACCACGGAGCGCAGGGCCAGGTCGTCGGCCTGCAGGTCGCCGGCCAGTTGCGGCGCGGCGCGTGTGCCGCTGATGGCGACGTCGGCGCCCAGCGAGCCGCGCAGCCGCCAGCCCGGGGGCGCGAGCACCGACCACACGCCTATGCGTGGCAATTGCGCGCGCAGCTGGCCGGCCAGGGGCGCGTCGGCGGGCCAGAGCCAGCCGCCGCCGGCCGTGGCGGGTGCGCGCGCCAGGCGTGTGCGCAGCTGGCCGTCGGCGGTGCCGGCGCGTTCGCTGTCCCAGCGCAGCGCCAGCGTGACGGCCTCGCCTTCGCTTTGCAGCGAGAGCCGTGCTTCCTTGACGCCGGCCGCCACGCGCGCTGAGGTGCCTTGCGCGGTTTCGGCCTGCACGGTGATGTCGCCGCTGCTGCGCGCCAGGCTGGCCTTGAGGCGCAGCGTGTCGCCCAGCGTGGCGTCCCACTCGCCGTCGAGCAGCAGGGTGCCGCCCAGGCCGGCGCCGGCCATTTGCGGGCCGGCGAAGAGTTCTATCCAGGCCAGGGGCAGGCCGCTGAGCTTGCCGGCGGTGACGAGTTCGCGGCCCGGCCGCCAGCGCACGGGCTGCCAGGCCAGTGTGGCTTGCGAAGGTGCGGCGGTGCCTGAAGCACCGGAAGCCGGCGCGGCCAGCAGCGCTTCGCCGGCGCCGCTTTCAAATGCGCCGCCGTTGCGTGAGGGCGTCCATTTGAGCGGGACGGCCGCGCGTGTCTTGAGCTGCCAGGCGCCTGTGCCGAGTGCGGGGTCTTGCACGCTGAGGCTGAGTTGCTGGAGCAGGCCTTGCCAGGCTGATTCGGCCAGCGGCGTGTGGCGTGATGCGGCGCCGCGCCCGCCTTCGGCTGCGAGCTGCAGGGTGTAGCGGCGCGCGCCGGCCTCGACGCGGCCCTGGGTGTTGAGCTGCGCCTGGCTCAGGCGGCCCGAGAGGGTGGCCTGGAAGGCGCGGATCTTGACCAGTTCGGTATCTGCCGTGGAGGTTGTTGTTGTGCTTGTTGTTGCAGCGGTGGGCGTTGGCGCCGCCATGCGCCAGTCCATCGAAGGCAGGTCCAGCCGCGCCTGCAGGGCCGGGTCTTGCCAGCCGCCTTGCCAGCTGGCCTGCAGCTCGGCGCTGCCGGCGGCCGAGGCGGATTTGAGTGAGGCTGGCATGCCGGGCAGCTTTTGCAGCCAGCGCAGGGCCTGCGCCATGTCGCGGCCGCGCAGGCTCAAGTCGCCTTTGCCGCTGGCGGGGCGCAGCTCACCCTGTACTTGCGCATCGAGTCCGGGGGCGGTGAGCGTGAGTTTGCCTTTGCCGCCTTGCGCGGCGGGCTGGGCTTCGAGCTGGCCGTTCAGTTCGGCATCGTCGCTGCGCACGCGCAGGGCCGAGAGCAGCAAGGTGCCGCCGGCCTGCTCGGCGTTCCAGCTGCCGGTGGCGCTGGCGTCGCGCAGGCGCAGCGCGCCCAGGGGGTTGTTCTTCGCGTTGGCATCGTTGCGCGCGGCCTGCAGGTTCGCGTCAAAGGCAATGGCTGCCCCCTGGCTGTGGGCCTGGGCCTTGCCGTCCAGCGGCAGCGGCGCGAGCTGGCTGTGCAGCAGGGCGGGGTTGACCTGTTGCAGGCTGGCTTGCAGTTTCCAGGCGGGGGTCTTTGGCGCTGTGGAGGTGGCCGGTGTATCGGCCCATTCACCGCTGGCCAGCAACTCGCCGCCGCCCAGCCTGGCCTTGAGCGTGCGCACCAGGGCCGCGCCGCCGCGCCATTCGCCCTGGCCCTCGAGCCGCTCCAGCGGGAGTTTGTGCTGGTCCCAGGGGCCGGGCTGGGCATTGGCGAGCTGCAGTTGCAAGCCCCAGGCGGAAGCGGATGACACAGGGGCGCTGTCGGCCGGCCGCACGCTGGCGCTGCCTGTCAGTTGGGTGAAGGGGCCTTCGGGCCAGAAGGCGGCGACATCGAGGTCGCGGAAGTTCGCGTCGGCTTGCGGCAGCGGCTGCGGGGCCCAGGGCATGACGCGGGCCGTGGCGCTGGCTTGCGGTTGCGGCTGGCCTTTGCGTGGCGGCGTTTGCATCTGCAAATCGGCCTTGAGCAGCAGCTCGGTGAGCGGGCCCTTGGCCGTGGCCTTGAAGGCCAATGGCACGGTGGCCTTGCCGCCTGGCAGGGGCGCATCGAGCGCGCCGTTGAGGCTGGCGTCCAGTTGCAGCGCGCCGCGCGAAGACAGCGAGGCTTTGCCGCTGTAACGGCCTTGCGCGAACTGCGCGCTGAGCAATTCGAGCTGGTGCGACAGGCCGTTGAAGGCGTAGTGGCCGCTGATGCTGGAAGCGGAGAACGCCGCGCCGCCGGTCCATTGCAGCCGGCCGACGGAGAAGCCTTCGAGCAGCACCGGCAGCGGCAGGCCCAGCGCCGAAGGCGGCACCGAGGGTGTGGTGGAGGGCGGGCGCTGGTCGTCGACCTGCACGCTGGCGGCGGCCAGGCGATTGACCTTGAGCGTGCCGTGCAGCAGCGACCAGGGCTGCCAGGCCAGGGTGAGGTCGCGCACGTCCACACGCAGGCCGTCCTGCTGCCAGACCAGCTGGTCGATGTGGCCACCGCCGCGCAGCGAACCGGTGACGCGTTCGGCGCTCAGGGGCTGCGAGCGGGCGATCCAGGCCAGCGCGGTGGCCAGCGAGCCGTCGGTGCCGGCCCACCACCAGGCGCCGCCTGTGATGGTGACGGCTAGCGCGGCGACACCGGCCGCGGTCCAGGCCGTGGCGCGCAGCCAGCGGCGCGGCGGGCGTGACGGTGCCGCTGCTGGTGTGGAAGCACTGGGTTGGGTAGGCGTGTCCATCAGAAAACAAATCCCACGCTGACGTGCAGGCGCAGCTGCTTGGGTTTGACGCCGTAGGCCAGGTCGATCTGCAGCGGGCCTATGGGGCTGCGCCAGCGCACACCGGTGCCGATGCCGACGGAGGGTTTCATGTCTTTGGGGTTGTCGGCGACGGCGCCGGCGTCGATGAAAAAGGTGTTCTCCCACTCGCTGGGCCGGCCGTCTTTCAGCATGGGGCGCTGGTATTCGACGCTGCCGACGGCCAGGTAGCGGCCGGGGGCTATGACGCCGTTGTTGAGCTTGATGCCGATGTCGCGGTAGCCGTAACCGCGCACCGTGGTGTCGCCGCCGGTGCGGAACAGCAGGGTGCCGGGAATGCGGGCCGAGTCTTTGGCGATGACGGCGCCGCCTTCGGCGCGCAGCGCGATGCGGCCGCGCTCCAGCGGCACGATGCCGAGCCAGCGGCCCACGGCGCGGCCCAGGGGCAGGTGCTGTGAGCCCATGGTGCTGCCGGCGCCCAGCTCAAAGCCCAGGCCGTAGCCTTTGTTGGGGGCGATCAGGCTGTCGAAGTAGCGCCCGGTCCAGACGTAGTTGGCGGTGAGGGCGGAGCCGTCGCCGACGTCGGCGGCGGAGCTGTTGATCTGGCCGCTGCCGCTGACGCTGGCCCTGTCGTACTGCAGGTAGACGTTGCGGTCTATGCGGTCGCCGGCCTGGGTGCGGCCGAAGCGCAGGCGGCCGGAGCGTGTGACGAGTTCGTTGTCGTCGACGCGCTCGGCGCGCGCCAGTGCCACCCAGCGCCAGTTGGATTCATCGGGAATGGAGGTCCATTCGGTCTGCGCGAAGGGGGCTTTCTTTTCAAGCTGCAGCTTGGTGACGGCGCGCCAGTTGGTGCCGGGCACGCGCAGGTGCGTGTGCTCGACCGAGGCGCGCGGGCCGCTGTCGGTGGTGACACCCACGCCGAGGATGATTTTTTGCAGCTTGGCCTCGCGCACCTGCACCTGAACCGGCGCGGCGTTGGGGTCGCTTTCGGGGTCGACAAAGATGTAGGCCGAATCGAAGTAGCCGCTGGCGGCCAGGCGCTGCTGCGCCTCGATCAGCTGGTACTGGTCATAGGGCGCGCCGGTGGTCAGGCGCGCCAGGCGCGGCACCAGCACCGGGTCGTAGCGTTCGACGCCGGTGACCTGCATCGGGCCCAGGCGGTACAGCGGGCCGGAGTCGAGCTTGAGGCTCAGGGCCGCGCTGTGTTCGGGCGCGTCCACGTCGGCCAGACTGCCGGCCAGCTTGCCGGCGGGATAGCGGCGCGCCACCAGGTCGCGCAGGGCCTGCGTCTTGGCGCTGTCCCAGGCGTCCTGCGTGAAGCGCTGGCCCACGGACAGGCGCCAGTCGCGCTGGATGCCGGCGCGCTGGGCTTGCGCGTCGCGGTCCGGCGACTCGGCGATGTCGCCCGCGAAATCGATGGCCACGGTGCCTATGGTGGTGGCCTGGCCCGGTTCCACGGCCACCACGATGGTGGGCCGCTGGCCGGAGGCGACGGTGCCGCCCTCGCGTGTGATGGTGATGGTGGGGCTGAAATAGCCCAGCGTGCCGACCAGGTTGCGCACATTGCGTTCGGCCAGCACGATCAGCCGCGCGAGTTCGGCCTCGTCGAGGTCGGTGACGGCGCGGTAGCGCTGCAGCTCGAGGTGTTTTTCGAGCAGGCCTTTGACGGGCTGCGGCGCGCGCACCGCGATGTCGAAGGCGGTGACCTCGGGCTGGGCGCTGGTCGGGCCGGTGGCGCCTTGGGGCGTGGGTTCGGGTGTGACTTTTTCAGGGGGCGGGGGCGGGGCGGGCGCGGTCTGGGTGACGCCTGAGGGCGGCGCCGTGCTGCTGTCCATGGGCGCAGCCGTCTGCGCGCCGGCCGGGGGCGCCAGCAGGGCCGCAAAGAGGGCGAGGGCAGGGATGAGGCCGGCGCTGGCTGTCATCAGTCCTGCCGGGGTGGCCGTCCGTGCGCACTGGAAACTGTGGGTGCTGGGAGGGGTCACGGGGGCAGTTTACTTGAGCACCTCCGCGTGCCCGCGTAGGAGGTGGGCGCTTGTTTATTTGGACAGCAGGCGCATCGCTTCCTCAAGCCCCTTGATGGTGAGGGGGAACATGCGCTGGTTCACCAGTTGCTGGATCACGGCGATGCTTTGCCGGTATTGCCAGACGCCTTGCGGCTCGGGGTTGATCCAGGCGAACTTGGGGAAGGYGYTGGTCAGGCGCTGCAKCCAYTCGGCGCCGGCTTCCTCGTTGTTGTATTCCACGCTGCCGCCAGGCTGCAAAATCTCATAGGGGCTCATGGTCGCGTCGCCGACGAAGATGAGTTTGTAGTCCTTGTTGTACTTGCGGATGATGTCCCAGGTCGGGAATTTCTCGCTGAAGCGGCGGCGGTTGTTCTTCCACATGAAGTCGTAGACGCAGTTGTGGAAGTAATAAAACTCGAGGTGCTTGAACTCGGCTTTCACGGCCGAGAACATTTCTTCGACGCGGTGGATGTGCTCGTCCATGGTGCCGCCCACGTCCATCAGCAGCAGCACCTTCACRTTGTTGTGGCGCTCGGGCACCATCTTGATGTCCAGCCAGCCGGCATTGGCGGCGGTGGAGCGTATGGTGTCGTCGAGGTCCAGCTCCTCGACATTGCCCTGGCGCGCGAACTTGCGCAGGCGGCGCAGCGCGACCTTGATGTTGCGCGTGCCGAGTTCCTGGGTGTCGTCGTAGTCCTTGTAGGCGCGCTGGTCCCAGACTTTCACGGCGCTCTTGTTGCGGCTTTTTTCCTGGCCTATGCGTATGCCCTGGGGGTTGAAGCCGTTGGCGCCGAAGGGCGAGGTGCCGCCCGTGCCTATCCATTTGCTGCCGCCTTCGTGGCGTTCCTTCTGTTCCTCAAAACGCTTTTTGAGCGTTTCCATGAGCTCGTCCCAGCCCATTTTTTCGATCTTGGCCTTTTCCTCGGGGCTCAGTTCGAGCTCGAGGTTTTTGCGCAGCCATTCGAGCGGGATGTCCTTGGTGAAGTCGGCCAGCATCTCGACGCCCTTGAAGTAGGCGGCGAAGGCGCGGTCGAACTTGTCGTAGTTTTTTTCGTCCTTCACGAGCACCGTGCGGCTCAGGTAATAGAAGTCGTCGATCTTCCAGGCGCCTTCGCCCGCATGGGCCTCGAGCTTGTCGCTGTTCGGGCCGACCACGCCGGCCTGCAGCGCTTCGAGCAGCATCAGGTATTCCTTGACGGAGACCGGCAGCTTGGCCGAGCGCAGGGTGTAGAAGAAATCGATGAGCATGGAGGACTCCTTGGCGGCAAGCGCTTCAGGTTCGGGGTTTGTCCAGCAGGTAGAGCAGCTGTGCCTTGACTTCCGGCCATTCGCCGGCGGCCAGGCTGTACATCACGGTGTCGCGTATGGTGCCGTCGCGGCGCAGCGCATGGCCGCGCAGCACGCCGTCCTTGCGTGCACCCAGGCGTTCGATGGCGCGCTGCGAGGCGAAATTGAAGTTGTCGGTGCGCCAGCCCACGATGTTGCAGCCCAGGGTGTCGAAAGCATGCGTGAGCATCAGCAGCTTGCAGGTGGTGTTGACGTGGGTGCGCTGGCAGCGCGCGGCGTACCAGGTGTAGCCGATCTCGACGCGCTTGAGGTTGGGCACGATGTCGTGGTAACTCGTGGAGCCCAGCACCTCGCCGCTGGCCGCGTCGGTGACCGCGAAGGCGAAGCGGTTGGCGGTGGCCAGCGCGGTCTCGATGTAGCCGCGGGTTTCATGCGGCTCGGGCACGGAGGTGATGCGCAACTTCCAGAGTTCGCCGTCGGCGGCCGCGGCCTGGAGGCCGGCTTCGTGGTCGAGCGCAAGGGGCACCAGCTTGACGCCGCGCGCCGTAAGAGTGACGGGTTCTACGAAGGCCATCCTGCAATCCTTTTCCTGTTGGGCAGTGTGTTCACGTGGACTGCAGCCTGGCACAGGCCGCGGCGGCCTGGCCGCGCGGATTGTCCCGGCACAGTTTGTTGAGTTCGTTCCTGGCGCCGGCGTGGCCAGCATGGGCCGCGCGCACCAGCAGCTCCACGGCATGCCAGGGAACGTCCGCCGCCGGGCGATGCGGCGGTACCGGCCGCGCGGCGGCGGCCTTCTCGGATTCGAGGGAGACCTTGGCGCGCCGGCTCGGCGGCCCGGCGGCGGGCCGGCCTTCCAGCAGCTTCACGTAGTCATGGACCATCAGGTCGGCATCCGTGGCCGTCAGCTGCTTGCGCGGGAGCGACAGCCAGGAGCGTGTGCCGGCGTCAGGCACATCGCTGAGCTTTCGGCCGGGCGCCGTCAGCATGGCGGCGACTTCGTCGGGCACGGCTTTGCCGAGACCTGAGGCGCGCGACAGTTCGTCGGCGCTCATCGCGCCGGCCGCCGCATTGCGTTCGGCGGCGCCGGCCGCGGCTGCCGCATCGCCCGCGCCCAGCTCCACCGCGCCGGCGGCCTTGCCTGCCTTCGCCGCCGCATTGGCGCCCTGCGTCACCTCGACGGCGCCGGCCACACCCGCTGCGCCGGCCGCGCCTTTGCCGGCAGCACCGGCGGCGGCTGTGCCTTTTCCGGCAGCGGAGCCGAGCTTGCCGAGGGCGCCCCAGAAGGCATGTGATGGGGCGGGGAGCAGTGCCAGGGCCAGCAATGCGGCCAGGCAACTGCCGTGCAAGGCCGCGCGGCGGACGGGTGCTGTTGAGTGCTGCATGGGCGTCTTCCGGTCAGGTGCTGCGGGTCAGTCGGCTTTCTTGCGGCGCGCGCGCCAGGCCCGCGCAACTTGCAAACCGCCGCCGCCGCCCAGGCCGACCAGCACGATGCCGGCGATGGCGCCGTTGCCGTAGCCGGATTCAAAAATATCGAAGCCGAGCAGGTGGCCGGCCCAGAAGCCGAGCAGCGCACCGCCGACAAAACCAACCGCGTCGGACAGGCCTTCGACCAGCAAGGATTTTTGGGTCATGTGTGAATCCCGTGCTCAGCGATTGTTGCGCTGCATGAAAACCAGCTTCTCGAACAGGGTCACGTCCTGCTCGTTCTTGAGCAGCGCGCCCACCAGCGGCGGCACGGCAACCTTGTCGTCCTTGCTTTGCAGGGCGTCCAGCGGGATGTCTTCGGCGACCAGCAGCTTGAGCCAGTCCAGCAGCTCGCTGGTCGACGGCTTCTTCTTGAGGCCGGGCAGGTTGCGCACGTCGTAAAACGTTTTCATCGCGGCCGTCAGCAACTCTTTCTTGAGATCCGGGAAATGCACGTCGACGATCTGCTTCATGGTGTCGGCGTCGGGGAACTTGATGTAGTGGAAAAAGCAGCGGCGCAAAAACGCGTCGGGCAGTTCTTTTTCGTTGTTGGAGGTGATGAACACCAGCGGGCGGTGCCTGGCCTTGATGAGTTCGCGTGTTTCGTACACGTAGAACTCCATGCGGTCGATCTCGCGCAGCAGGTCGTTGGGGAATTCGATGTCGGCCTTGTCGATCTCGTCGATCAGCAGCGCGACCGGCGTTTCCGAGGTGAAGGCCTGCCAGAGCACGCCCTTGACGATGTAGTTGTGGATGTCCTTGACTTTTTCGCCGCCGTCGACGGTGGACAGCTGCGAGTCGCGCAGGCGCGACACCGCGTCATATTCATAGAGGCCCTGCTGCGCCTTGGTGGTCGATTTGATGTGCCATTGCAACAGCGGCAGGCCCAGCGACTCGGCCACTTCCTCGGCCAGCATGGTCTTGCCGGTGCCGGGTTCGCCCTTGACCAGCAGCGGCTTTTTCAGGGCGGCGGCGGCGTTCACGGCAAGCATCAGGTCCTGGGTGGCGACGTAGTTCTTGGATCCTTGGAATTTCATGGTCTGGCGTCAATGTGGGCGGGTTTGGGGGGCTATTCTCTTGGTTTGAAAAACAGCCGGTGCTTGGGGGCAACAGGCCCAGATATAATCCGGGGTTGTTTATAAGATGAATTCCCACCTGATTGTGCGCGCAAAATGAATAAGCTGTTCACCACGATATTCGCCGTTGCTGTCTCTTGTGCGACGGCTGCCAGCCTGGCCCAGGAGATCAAGGGCGACGCCAAGGCCGGCGAAACCAAGAATGCCATGTGCATAGGCTGCCACGGCATCAAGGGCTACCAGGCCTCCTTCCCCGAGGTCTACAAGGTCCCGATGATTTCCGGCCAGGGCGCCAAATACATCATCACCGCGCTTAATGAATACAAAAAAGGCGAACGCAAGCATCCGACCATGCGCGCCATCGCCGACTCCCTGACCGACCAGGACATCGCCGACCTCGCAGCCCACTACAGCGCCGACGGCGTGGTGGCCGCAGCCGAGCCCGCCAAGGCCAGGGAACCCAGCGCTGAAGTCAAGGCCCTGCTGAACAAGGCCAATTGCGCGTCCTGCCACGGCGACAACTTCAGCAAGCCTATCGACCCGGCCTATCCCAAGCTGGGCGGCCAGCACGCCGATTACCTGTTCGTGGCGCTCAAGGCCTACAAGACCGAGAACAACCCCAAGGTCGGCCGCGGCAACGCCATCATGGCCGGCATGGCCAAGCAGTACACCAATCCGGAACTGAAGATGCTGGCCAATTACCTGTCCTCGGTGGACGGCGACCTGAAGACCATTCCGCAGAAGAAATTCCGCTAAACCGGAAGATCCCGCCCAACAAAAAAGCCGCTTCATCAAGCGGCTTTTTTTATTGCTCGATCTGCTCTTCTCCTGTCTTCACCAGCAGGGGCCGCGGGACTGGCTTTGCCAGACCGCAGGCGCAGCGGCCCCCTCGGGGGGCAGCGGCTACACGTAGTGAGCAAGCGTGGGGGCTAATCCTTTGTTGCCCGGCGTTGAACGCAGTCTATGTAAGCCGCGCCATCGGGCGGTCGCCCCGCGCGCTGGCTCTCCCAGACCATCTGCCCCAGGCAGTCCATGGTTTCATGGTGGGCGTCGTGCAGGGAGTTGCGCCTGGCCGTCAGCAGTTCCACAGCCTGGCGTATGCCGCGCGGCTGGTCGATGGAGCATTGCTCGCTGATCGACAGGTGCATGGACAGATGCAAAAACGGGTTGGTCTTGCCGGTCTCGACGTCGTACATCTTTTCGAGCGCGCCGTCGGCATCGGCGAAATCGGCATGGTATTCGGGGTGCTCTTCGATCCACTGGCTGGCGATGGTTTCAATCGCCTCCATGGGCTGGCCGGCGCGGGCCTTGGCATAGACGGAACAGAAGAAGCGGCGAACGTCGGCTTGCGAGGGCGTGAACATGGGCGAAAGCGTATCACGCGGGTGTTTTCCAATGCCGGCCTGGGGTTGTGCTTTTCAGCGCTCGGGCCACAGGGCTGGCTGGCCACGTCCTACAGACAGCTTCTCTGCCCCTGCCTACATTACGAAGCACAGTGGCGAAGTTCCGGGGCAAGGCCACTCCATAACCATTCACAGCCCGGCGAGGAGATTTCAGATGAACGCAGCACGCATCACAGGCATTGTCCTGATCGTTTTGGGCCTGGCCGGATTTTTCACCGGCGGCTTCAGCTTCACCAAGGACACGACGGCCGCCAAGCTGGGCCCCATCCAGCTGACCGTGAAGGAAAAAGAGTCGGTCAACATTCCGCAGTGGCTGAGCCTGGGGGCTATTGTTCTCGGTGCGGTTGTCCTGGTCGTGGGCTTCAAGAAAAGCTGATCTGACTTCATCTGCGGATTTGAAGAATTTATCCGCAGATTTCGCAGATGAACGCAGATTGAAAACAAGACCTCAATAATCCCTTGAGGGGGAAGTGTCTCCCCGTCGCGTCGTAAATAGCGTTAACACGCCCTAGTTGCGTTGAACGCTCAGCAGGCGCGAGATGGTTTGAGCCGCTTCGAGCAGCTGCGGCAGCATGCTCTCCTGCATTACCTTGGCGCTGGTGCGGTTGGCCTGGCCGCTGATGTTGAGGGCGGCCACCGTCTGGCCGGCGCGGTTGGTGATGGGCGCGGCCATGGACACCAAGCCCTCTTCGAGTTCCTGGTTGACCAGCGACCAACCCTGCTTGCGCGCCTGGGCCACCTTGGCCGCCAGCTCTTTCACATCGGTCACGGTGTATTTGGTGCGGGCCGTCAATGTTGAGGCCTGCAGGCATTTCATGAGTTCGGCTTCGGGCAGGGCCGACAACAGCATGCGGCCCATGGACGTGCAATAGGCCGGCAGGCGCGAGCCCACGCCCAGGCTGATGCTCATGATCTTGTGTGTGGGCACGCGAAGCACGTAGACGATGTCCGTGCCGTCCAGCACCGCGGCCGAGCACGACTCCTTGACCTCGCCGACCAGCGCTTCCATCACCGGCTCGGCCAGGTTCCAGATCGGCATGGAGGACAGGTAGGCAAAACCCAGATCCAGGATGCGTGGCGTGAGGCTGAAGAGTTTGCCGTCGTTGTGCACATAACCCAGCGTTTCCAGCGTCAGCAGAATGCGGCGCGCGCCCGCGCGGCTCAGGCCGCTGCGCCCGGCGACTTCGGTCAGCGTCTGCCGCGGCGCATCGGTGCTGAAAGAGCGTATGACCTCCAGCCCTCGCGCGAAGGACTGGACGTAGCCGTCGCCCGGCTTGTGGGCTGTGGCGGGTGTGGATGCGGCGTTTGCCATGGTGCGGGAAATCTCCTAAAATTCATTATACGAACTCTTGTTCTAATGTCGAACAATATTTGGCGCGGCCTTCATTCAATTCGGGCAGCCGCCGTACCTGGAGACTTCTGGATGATCAACAAGATTGCCGCTTCCGTCGCCGACGCGCTGGCGGATGTGAAAGACGGCTCAACGGTGCTGATAGGCGGCTTCGGCACCGCGGGCATTCCCAATGAGCTGATTGACGGCCTGATCGCGCAGGGCGCCAAAGACCTCACGGTGGTGAACAACAACGCGGGCAATGCCGAAGTCGGCCTGGCCGCGTTGCTCAAGGCCGGGCGCGTGCGCAAGATCATCTGCAGCTTTCCGCGCCAGGCCGACAGCCAGGTGTTTGACGGCCTGTATCGCAGCGGCAAGCTGGAGCTTGAACTCGTACCGCAGGGCAACCTGGCCGAGCGCATTCGCGCCGCGGGCGCCGGCATAGGCGCGTTCTTTTGCCCCACGGGCTATGGCACCGAACTGGCGTTGAACGCCGACGGCAGCGCCAAGGAAACCCGCGAGATCAACGGCCGGCAGTACGTGCTCGAGATGCCGATCTACGGCGACGTGGCCCTGATCAAGGCCGAACGAGGCGATCGCTGGGGCAACCTGACTTACCGCATGGCGGCGCGCAACTTCGGCCCGGTGATGGCGACGGCGTCCAAAAAGACGATTGCCGCCGTGCACGAGATCGCCGAACTCGGCGACCTCGATCCCGAAACCATCGTGACGCCGGGCATCTTCGTCCACCACGTCGTCAAAATCCCACGCATTGCCACCCAAGCCGGTGGACTCAAGAAAGCGGCATGACCATGACTTACCAACGCCGTAGCAAGGACCAGCTCGCCGCCCGCGTCGCGCAGGATATTTTTGACGGGGCCGTCGTCAACCTCGGCATAGGCCAGCCTACGCTGGTGGCCAACCATTTGCCGGCCGGGCGCGAGGTCATCCTGCAAAGCGAGAACGGCATCCTCGGCATGGGCCCGGCGCCCGCCGAGGGCCAGGAAGACTACGACCTGATCAACGCCGGCAAGCAGCCGGTGACGCTGCTCAAGGGCGGTGCCTTTTTCCACCACGCCGACAGCTTCGCGATGATGCGCGGCGGCCACCTCGACATCTGCGTGCTGGGTGCCTTCCAGGTCTCGGCCACCGGCGACCTCGCCAACTGGAGCACCGGCGAGCCCGGCGCGATCCCGGCCGTGGGCGGCGCCATGGACCTGGCCATAGGCGCGCGGCAGACCTGGGTCATGATGGATTTGCTGACCAAGCAGGGCGCCAGCAAGCTGGTGAGCCAATGCAGCTACCCGCTGACCGGCATAGGCTGCGTCAAGCGTGTGTATTCAGATCTGGCGACACTGGAATGCACGCCGCATGGCCTGAAGCTGATCGACACCGTCGAAGGCCTCACGCACGCGGAACTCGAAACACTGGTCGGCCTGCCGATTGCAACCGCCTGAACTTCACTTCCTTCGGAAACCACACACCATGACCCAAGCTTTTATCTGCGATGCGATCCGCACCCCCTTCGGCCGTTACGGCGGCGCCCTGAGCAGTGTGCGCACCGACGACCTGGGCGCGATCCCGCTCAAGGCGCTGATGGCGCGCAACCCGAATGTCGACTGGCAGGCTGTCACCGACGTGATCTACGGCTGCGCCAACCAGGCCGGCGAAGACAATCGCAACGTGGCGCGCATGGCCGCCTTGCTGGCCGGCCTGCCCATGGACGTGCCGGGCGCCACCATCAACCGCCTGTGCGGCTCGGGCCTGGACGCACTGGGCACGGCCGCGCGCGCCATCAAGTCGGGCGAGGCCACCCTGATGATCGCCGGCGGCGTTGAAAGCATGAGCCGCGCGCCCTTTGTGATGCCCAAGGCCGAAAGCGCCTTCAGCCGCGCCAACGCGGTCTATGACACGACGATTGGCTGGCGCTTCATCAACAAGCTGATGAAAGAAAAGTACGGCGTCGACGCCATGCCCGAAACCGCCGAGAACGTGGCGACCGATTACAAGATCAGCCGCGAAGACCAGGACAAGATGGCGCTGGCCAGCCAGCTGAAAGCCGTGGCCGCGCAAAAGGCCGGCTACTTCGACGCCGAGATCACGCCGGTGACGATTGCCCAGAAAAAAGGCGACCCCATTGTGGTCAGCAAGGACGAGCATCCGCGCGAGACCTCGCTGGAAGCGCTGGCCAAACTCAAGGGCGTGGTGCGGCCCGACGGCACGGTGACCGCCGGCAATGCCAGCGGCGTGAACGACGGCGCCTGCGCGCTGCTGCTGGCCGATGAGGCCACGGCCGCAAAGAACGGCCTCACGCCGAAGGCGCGAGTGGTTGGGATGGCGACGGCCGGCGTCGCGCCGCGCATCATGGGCATAGGCCCGGCGCCGGCCACGCAAAAAGTGCTGGCGCTGACCGGCCTCACGATGGCGCAGATGGACGTGATCGAACTCAACGAAGCTTTTGCCGCGCAAGGCCTGGCCGTGCTGCGCATGCTGGGTGTGCAGGACGACGACCCACGCGTCAACCCCAACGGCGGCGCGATCGCGCTGGGCCATCCACTGGGCGCCTCCGGCGCGCGGCTGGCGACCACGGCCGTCAACCAGCTGCACAAAGGCGGCGGGCGCTATGCGCTGGCTACCATGTGCATAGGCGTGGGGCAGGGCATCGCGGTGATTCTCGAGCGCGTCTGAGCGGCTTCAGTGAATTCCCCGCGGCCTGCCCTGTGGTGGGCCGCGTTGCCGGATAACATGGCGCCTCCCGTTCCTTTGCCTTTTCGCGCCTGCACGCCACGGCGTTGAGCGTTGGTAAACCGAAAGACACGCCGTGAGCTTCCCGCTGATCTCCGACCCCTTTTTCTACGCCGTGGCGATTCCCGCCGTGCTGATGCTGGGCGTCAGCAAAAGCGGCTTCGGCGCGGGCTTCGGGTCCCTGGCGGTGCCGGTGATGGCGCTGGCGGTCACGGTGCCGCAGGCCGCCGCCATCCTGATGCCGGTGCTGCTGCTGATGGACCTGCTGGGGCTGGCGGCCTTTCGCCGCGACTTCGATTTCAAGTTCCTCAAATTCCTGGTTCCCTTCGGCCTGGTGGGCACGCTGGTGGGGGCGCTGCTGTTCAAGGTGCTGGACGCCAAGGTGGTCGCGGCCCTGGTGGGAATATTCACCTTGTTGTTTTTGGCGCAGCGCCTGCTGTTCCCGCCCCGGCCCGACAGCCCGCCGCCGCCGCGCTGGCTGGGAGCGATCCTGACGGTGACCTCGGGGTTCACGAGCTTCGTTTCCCATGCCGGCGGGCCGCCGCTGAGCGCTTACGTGATCCCCATGCGCCTGAGCCCGGTGAAGTTCACGGCCACCATGGCGGCCTTCTTTTTTGTCATCAACCTGTCCAAGTGGATTCCTTACGCCTGGCTGGGCCTGCTGGATCTGCGCAACATGGCGACCTCGCTGGCCTTGCTGCCGCTGGCGCCGCTGGGTGTGTGGATGGGCGTGCGCATGGCGCGCAGCATCAGCCCGGTGTTGTTTTACCGCCTGCTCTACGTCGGCATGCTGTTGACCGGCTGCAAGCTGCTCTGGGACGGCTTCCATTGAGAGAGGGACCGCTCAAAAACCCTCCTGGCGTTGTTGCGCCGCCTTGCCGTGCTGTAGCACTGTCTGCGGCGACGCGCCTAGCCAGGACCGCTTCGCTGGGTTTTGTGAGCAGTCCCTTAGCTCGAATCGCCTCTCGCGTCCAGTGTGACGCCAGTGCGGCCCCATGCCTCAATAGGTTTTAGCCCGGCCCCAGGGACTTTTACCGGCATGCATTTCGCGAATTTCTGTGAGAATCGCGGGCATGAGAACAATATGCTTACATTGCAGTTGACCTTCCCTTCATGACCACCGTTGTCTTTGCCGATCTCGTGGGCAGCACCAGCATGTTCGAACGGCTGGGCGATGAAACCGCGTCGCGTTTCGTGACGCAGCTCATCGGCGTGCTCAGCCAGGTGTTCCAGCAGCACCAGGGCCGGGTCGTCAAGCTGCTGGGCGACGGCCTGTTCGTGGTGTTCCCGAATGAAGGCGACGCGCTCTCGGCCTGCATCAGCATCCAGAAGCGCCTGCAGGAAAAGCCCATCAAGCCCGGCGGCAGCGGCGCACCGGTGCAGATGCAGATGGGCATTGAGTCGGGCGAAGTGGTCGAGATCGACGGCGACTGCTTCGGCGACACCGTGAACTCCGCCGCCCGTCTGGCCGACCTTGCCGGCGCCGCGCAAATCCTCACCACCGAAAACGTCTGGACGGCGCTGCTGCCGGTGCAGAGGGCCGCGCTGCGCAGCATGGGCCCGATGTACCTGCGCGGCCGGGCCGAAGCCAGCCACGTCTACCGGGTCGAATGGCAGACCGGGCGCGACGAAGACGCCACCATGGCCGGCCGCTCCATGTTCGCCTCGCCCAGCCAGGCTTTTCTGGAGCTCAGCTTTGCCGGGCAGACTGTGCGGCTGGACGCCAAAAGCAGCAAGCTGGCGCTGGGCCGGGGCGCCGACGCGGCGCTGAACCTGAACGACCCGCGCGTCTCGCGCATGCATGCCACGCTGGAGTGGCGCGGCGGGCAATTTGTGCTGACGGACGCCTCCAGCTACGGCACCTGGGTCTACCTGGGCAACCAGAGCGAAGCCGTGGTGCTGCGGCGCACCGAGTGCTATCTGGTCGGCAGCGGCCACATCGTGCCGGGTTGCGACCGCAAGGACGACAACGCGCCGCTGGTGGCGTTTTCGATACGCACCTGATCGCCGATGGCTGCGGCGGGCCGGAAAAAGTTACCGTTTTTCAAAGGTTTGCCCGCCCGGCGATGCAAGCTAGAATCGATTTTTGTTTCAAGACGTAGCCGGGCTTCTGGGCAGCCCGCAGGCCATCCCGCCTTTTTTGCCACCCAGCCCATTTCGCCCAATTCCATCTCCTCATGAGTCTCAAGAAGCTTGGCCGATACGATCTGATCAGCGTCCTCGGCAAGGGCGCGATGGGGCTGGTGTACGAGGGACGCGACCCGAACCTGGACCGGCGCGTGGCGATCAAGACCATCAAGGTGGAGAACCTCTCGGAAGAAGCGGCCGCCGAATACGAAGTGCGTTTTCGCACCGAGGCCCGCTCGGCCGCGCGCCTGCAGCACCCGCACATCGTCAGCGTCTACGACTCCGACCGCGACGGCGATATCGCTTTCCTGGTGATGGAGTTCGTCGACGGCGACGACCTTAAACACCACCTGGACAGGGGTGACCTCTACACCTTGGAGCAGACCCTGGGCATCATGGGCGACCTGCTGTCGGCGCTGGATTACGCGCACCGGCAAAGCATCGTCCACCGCGACATCAAGCCGGCCAACCTGCTGATAGAGACCAGCGGGCGGGTCAAGCTCACCGACTTCGGCGTGGCGCGCATCCAGGATTCGGGCGAGGCCACGCGCACGCAGGGCTCCATGGTGGGCACGCTCAAATACATGTCGCCCGAGCAGGTGCAGGGCCGCCCGATAGACGCGCGGGCCGACCTGTTCGCCGCCGGCATCGTGCTATACCAGCTGCTGACGGGCAAGCGGCCTTTCGACGGCGACACCGATTTCTCCACCATCCAGCAGATCGTGGGCCACACGCCCGCCTCGCCCAGCAGCTTCAACCCCAAGCTGCCCGCCGCGATAGACGCGGTGGTGGCAAAGGCCCTGGCCAAGTCGCGCGACCAGCGTTATGCGAGCGCCCAGGACTTCCTCGCCGCGCTGCAGGCCGCGGCCCGCGAAGCGGCCGACACCAAGGTGCTGCCGCCGGCGCTGCCGCCCGGGCCGGGCACCAACTCGACCTGGACGTCGACGCTGCTGGCCGGCGAGGCGCTGGTCGACCTGCAGTCCGGTACCAGCGCCAACATCTCGGTGGTGACGCAGGAACTCGAGCTGGTTTACTGGAAAGAGATCAAGGAGTCCATGGATGTCGAGGACATCCAGGGCTTTCTCACCAGGTTTCCGTCCGGTATCTATGCCGATCTGGCGCGCCGCCGCCTGAAGAAGATGGGTGTGCCCGGCGGTGAGGATTCCGACATCGGCAGGCGCCTGGGCACCGGCACCTTGATCGTTCCGCGTCCAGCGGGCCAGGACGCGTCCGTCCCCGGGGCAAGTGCTTCGGGCACGTCGACCGACATGGCCTGGCAGGCGCTGGAGGAAGCCGCGGCGCAGGCGCCGGTGACATCCCCCGCCATGCCACCCGCACCCGCCGTGGACGACCCGGATGCCACGCGCCTGGGTACGCCGGTCATGGCCATGCCGGCGCAGGCCGAGCCGCCAGCGCAGCCTCAAGTACAACAGCCGCAAGTGCAGGAAGAAGCTTCCGAGTGGCCTGAAACCGTGTTCAGCGACGCCGCCCTGGCACCAGCGGAACCCAAGGCTGCCGCGGCGGCAGTTGCCGCAAACAAGCCTGCGGCGCCGGTTGCCGCCACCGAGCCCTCCGCCAGGCCGGCGAAGACGGAGTCCAGGCGCAAATCCCGCCCGGCCGAGCCGGTTGCCGCCACCGCTAAAACATCCGTACCGACGTCGCGCTACCTTGCCTTGGGCGTGGCGGGCCTGGTGGGTCTTGCAATTCTGGGCATCGGCATCAAACAGTTCAGCAAACCGAAGGCGCCGGTTGCCGAGTCCGTCCAGCCGGCGGCTGCGRCCGACGCCGGTGCAGCGCTCGCGCCGGCGAAGGCTCCGGAGCCGGTGGTGCAGGCCGCGCAGGCTCAGCCCGCGGCGGCGCCGGTTTCGGCCCCGGTGGCGGCTGCCGCGCCCCTGTCACCGGCATCCAAGGCCGCGGCGGCCCAGGCCCTCGCGGCCAGGAAGGCTGCCCTGGAGAAGGAACGGCTTGCCAAACAGCAAGCCGCGCAGGCCAAAACCGGTGGTACCGCAGCTGTGCCCGCAGCCGCCGAGCATGCCGCCGCACCGGCGCCGTCCGTGTCGTCCGGCGACCCGCGCAAGGCCTGCGAAGACCGCATGCTCATCGGTTTCCAGATCTGCATGAACGATCAATGCGCCAAGCCGGCTTTCACCAACCATGCGGTGTGTGTGGAGCGCCGCGCGATGGAGCAGCGGCGGCGCGAGGCCGAACAGCTCAGGCGCTAACTCAGGCGCCAAGCGCGAGGCGGGGACCTCTAAACAGGCTCTTCCCGCCGCCTGCCTGTTTATTCCGCGTTCGGCGCTTCCGGGCCGTCTTGCCAGCCGGCGGGCCGGCGCTGCGCCTGTTGCTGGCGCTCCTGGGCCAGTTGTTCTTCCAGCTGCAGCCGTCCCTGCGTGGCCACGGCGATGACCTTGGTGCGGTCCTTGCGGTGCGGGTACATGCGTTCAAACAGGTCGAGGTTGTGCTGGCGAAAACGCATGGCGGCCTGGCGCGCCTCGTGCGGCGGCTGGCCCAGCAACTCGAGCACGCTGCGCGCGCTGCGCAGGCTGGACTCGAAGACCTCGCGTTCGACCAGCATCACGCCGCGGTCGCGCAGCGCGTTCCAGTGCGTCACGTCGCGCGCGCGGGCGACGATCTGCATCTGCGGGAAGTTCTCGCGCGCGATGTCGACGATCTTGAGCGACTGCTCCATGTCGTCCACCGACAGCACCAGGATCTTGGCGGTGGCCGCGCCGGCGGTGCGCAGCAGGTCCAGGCGTGTGGCGTCGCCATAGAAGACGCGGTAACCGAAAGCGCGCACGGTTTCTATCATCTCGGCGTCGTGGTCCAGCACCGTGGCCGGGATGCCCTGGGCCAGCAGCATGCGGCCGACGATCTGGCCGTAGCGGCCGAAGCCGGCGATGATGATGGGCGCTTCCTGCTGCTCGGAGATTTCCTCCATCTGGGGCAGGTTGCAGTTGGCGTAGCGCGGCACCCAGAATTTGTCGACAGCCACCAGCAGCAGCGGGCTCAGCAGCATGGACAGCGCCACCGCGCCTATCAGCAGCGATGCGGTCTCGGCGGAAAACACCTGGGCGCCGGCGGCTGCCTGGAACACCACGAAGGCGAACTCGCCGCCCTGTGCCAGCAGCACCGCGAACACCGGGCGCTCCTGGAAGGGCAGTTTCATGAGTTTGGCCAAGCCGTAGATCACGGCCAGCTTCAGGCCCAGAAAGCCCACCAGGATGACGGCCATCAAGCCGGGCGAGCGCCACAGCACGCCGAAATCGATGCTCATGCCCACGGCGATGAAAAACAGGCCCAGCAGCAGGCCCTTGAAGGGCTCGATGTCGGTTTCCAGCTCGCGCCGGTATTCGCTTTCCGCCAGCAGCACGCCGGCCAGGAAGGCGCCCAGCGCCATGGACAGGCCGACGAACTGCATCAGCGCCGCGATGCTGACCACCAGCAACAGCGAGGCCGCCGTGAAGATTTCAGGCGTGCCGCTGTTGGCGATCCAGCGCAGCAGCGGGCGCAGCAGCAGGCGGCCGCCCAGGATGATGGCGGCGATGGCGCCGACGATTTTCAGCGCTTCGAGTGCCCGGCCGCTGTGGCTGACGGCCTCGTTGTCGCCGGCCATGGCGCCCAGCAGCGGCAGCAGCGCCAGGATGGGGATGGCCGCCACGTCCTGGAACAGCAGGATGGAAAAGCCCGCCTGCCCGCTCGAGGTCGGCATCAGGTGGCGCTCGCCCATGGCCTGCAGCGCGATCGCGGTCGACGACAGCGCCAGGCCCAGCCCGGCAACCAGCGCCGTCTGCCAGCCCACGCCGAAGGCCATGGCCGTGCCGGTTAGCAGGGCGGCGCAGCCGAGCACCTGCGCGCTGCCCCAGCCGAAGATGGGCCGGCGCAGGTTCCAGAGGCGTTTGGGTTCGAGTTCAAGGCCGATCAGGAACAACATCAGCACCACGCCGAATTCGGCGAAATGCAGGATGTCCTGCACGTTGGTGACCAGGCCCAGGCCCCAGGGGCCTATGCCTATGCCGGCGGCCAGGTAGCCGATGATGGAGCCCAGGCCGAGTTTTTTGGCCAGGGGTACCGAGATCACCGCCGCCGCAAGATAGATAAAGCTGTTGACCAGCCAGGTTGGCGCGTGCTCCATCAGAGGGCCCTCACGGCAGCAGCGCCGGCTTCGTGCTCGACAAGCCGGTCTTTCATGGGCACCACGCAGGCGGCGCACTGCTCCAGGTCTTCGAGTTCGGGCCAGTCCGGGTAGCTTTGCAGGCGCTGGCTGAAGGTGGCGATGTGGCTGGCGACGATCTGCCGGTCGACGCTATGGGCGCCGTGCAGCACCAGCGGCGGCAAAAAGCGCATGCCGCACAGCGCCGCACTTTGTTCATACGGGGGCAGGAAAGCGTCAAAAAAGTAGCGGTTGTAGCCTTGCGGGTGGTAAGACTCCTCGGGGCCGCCGGTGGTGGCGACCAGCCACAAGTCCTTGCCTTGCAGCGCCCGGCCCTTGCCGTGGTTCTCGTCGCCGTGGCCTTCGCCGTAAGCCCAGCCGTAGCTGAAGACGTCGTCGAGCCAGAGCTTTTGCAGCGGGGGCATGGAATACCACTGGATGGGGTGCAGCAGCACCACCAGCTGCGCGCGTTCCAGGGCGGCCTGCTCCCTGGGCACGTCGATGGCGTAGTCCGGATAACTCGAGTAAAGGTCTTGCACCCGCACGCGGGGCTGGGCCCGCGCGGCCTCCATCAGGGGGCGGTTGACCCGCGATTCGCGCCAGGCCGGATGGGCTGCAATGACATAAATGTCAGGGTTGGCGGTCTGGCCCGTGGGTTTTTCTGTGGTTGTGATAACGCTGTCCATGCCGTTACCATAGCGGAAAAGCAAGACCAAGAGTTCCCAGGAACGACAAGTTCCAAACTGAGGAGATTCGCATGCCCGTGGTTGTGATCGCCAATCCGAAGGGGGGCGTCGGCAAAACGACGCTGGCCACCAACGTTGCCGGATATTTCGCCAGCCAGGGCCATTCGGTCATGCTGGGGGATGCCGACCGGCAGCAGTCTTCGCGGCTGTGGCTGGGCCTTAGGCCGCCGGCCGCCCGGCAGATCGCCACCTGGGATGTGAACGCCGACCTGATCGTCAAGCCGCCCAAGGGCACGACGCACGTGGTGCTGGACACCCCCGGCGGCCTGCACGGCTGGCGCTTCAACGACGTCCTCAAGCTGGCCGACAAGGTCATCGTGCCGCTGCAGCCCAGCGTGTTCGACATCTTCGCCACCCGCACCTTCCTGGACCAGCTCGCCGAACACAAACACGCCGGCAAGATGCAGGTCGGCATCGTCGGCATGCGCGTGGACTCGCGCACCATTGCCGCCGACAAGCTGCGCGGCTTCGTCGAAGGCCTGGGGCTACCGGTGCTGGGTTACCTGCGTGACACGCAGAACTACATCCACCTGGCGGCCCGCGGCCTGACGCTGTTCGACGTGGCGCCCAGCCGGGTCGAAAAAGACATGGAGCAGTGGAAAGCCATCTGCCAGTGGCTGGACCGCTGAGAGCGGGTTTTTGCGCGGCGGCTTGTCGCTGAGCCGACAAAGCGCGCGCATGGGTGCCGTTACAGTGGCGCCATGAGAATTTTTGCAACACTGGCCGAGCTGGCCGCCTGCACCGGCCAGGAGGTCGCCGTCAGCGACTGGATCACCATTACCCAGCAGCAGGTCAATCTGTTTGCCGAAGCCACGGGCGACCACCAGTGGATACACGTCGATGTCGAAAAAGCCGCTGCCGGGCCGTTTGGCGGGCCGATCGCGCACGGCTTTTTGACCTTGTCGCTGCTGCCGCGCTTTTTTGAGTCGTCTTTTGACATCACCGGCTCGCGCATGGGCGTGAACTATGGCCTCAACAAGGTGCGCTTCACGGCGCCGGTGCCGGTGGGTAGCCGCCTGCGGGGGCGCATGAAGCTGCTGGCGGCCGAGGCCATTGCCGGCGACGGCATGCAGATGAACTGGGAAGTGACGGTGGAGCGTGAGGGCTCCGCCAAACCGGTGTGCGTGGCCGAGTCGCTGGTGCGGCGCTATCCCTGAGCAGGCGGGAGACCGGGCGCCTAGATGCGCAGCAGCTGGCCGGCCGGCAGCCAGCCCTCAAACACCTCGATCAGGCTGTTGATGCGCTCAGCCGCTTCACCCTGGCTGTGCGCCTGGGCGATGCACTGGTGAAGGTCGCTGCGCAGCAGCCACAGCTCGGCCGGCGTCTTGGCCACGTTGATCTGGTAGATGACACGCTGGGAGCGCATGTCGCGGCAGTCGTGCAGCAAGGCCAGCAGGCTTTCGCGGACCTGTTCCAGCGGTACGCGGTCGACGGGGCGCCCCGAATCGGAAAAAGCAGGCGCCGCCTTGCCAAAAATACGCTTGATGACCATGTTCACTGAAGACTCCAGCCAGTCTTGTGAACTGGGGCTATGGGAAGGGATAAGGCCGGAATCGCCGGGTGTCGGCATCCACGCGCTTAAAAAAGTCGAAGGGTGAATCATAGGGTTTGTACCTAGTTCCTGGCAAGGCGTTTGGGCCGCCCTCAGATGGACGGTCGCCAGGCTGTCAGCCGGCCGTCAGCCTTGCGCCGCGCCGCCAAAACCATTCTGCCGCCAGGCCTCAAACACCGTGACGGCCACGCTGTTGGAGAGGTTCAGGCTGCGCTGGCCGGGCCGCATCGGCACTTTGAGGCGCTGGGCGGGGGCAAAGGACTCCCGCAGTTCCGGCGCCAGGCCGCGGGTTTCCGCCCCAAACACCAGCCAGTCGCCGGGCTGGAAACGCACGTCGTAGATGCTGCCCGAACCCCGGGTGGTCATGGCAAACAGGCGGTCCGCGGGTGGTTGCTCACTTTCGAGCATGGCCTGCCAGCTGGCATGGCGCAGCAGCTGGGCGTACTCGTGGTAATCGAGCCCGGCGCGGCGCATGTGCTTGTCGTCCATCGAAAAACCCAGCGGCTCCACCAGGTGCAGGCGGCAGCCGGTGTTGGCCGCCAGCCGGATCACGTTGCCGGTGTTGGGAGGGATTTCGGGTTCGACCAGGACAATATTGAACATGCGGAGACCGGGATTCTAGGCGTGTGCTGTGCGTGCGAGCACCACGGCGGTGATGTGCGCGGCGCCCGCATCGCGCAAAGCCTGCGCGGCGGTGTACAGCGAGGCGCCGCTGGTCATCACGTCGTCCACCAGCAGCACGCGCCGGTCCCGCAGTTCCGCCGCGCGCAGCGGGTCGACCTGGAAGGCGCCCCTGACGTTGGCCAGCCGCTCCTTGCGTTTGAGCTGGCTTTGCGGGCGCGTGTGCCTGACGCGCAGCAGCAGCCCGGCGGCGGGGCGGGCGGATGTCTGTGTCTGCCGGGCCAGCGCGGCGCACAGCTCCCAGGCCTGATTGAAGCCGCGTACCTGCAGGCGTTCCGCCGACAGCGGGATCGGAAGCAGCCAGTCTTCGGGCCCCAGTTCGCCGAACACCTGGGCAAGGCCGGGCGACTGCAGCAGCAGGCCGGCAAAAAAGCCGGCCCAGCCGTGGCGCTCGCCGAACTTGTAGCCGGCGACCAGCGTGGACCAGGGATAGGCATAGGCCACACCGGCGAAGGCGCGGTCCAGCGGGGGCGCTTCTATGGCACAGGCGCCGCATAGCGGCGGGCCTGTTCGAATGCCTCCGGAAAGATCGGCCGGCAAGGCAAGGGCGCAGCGCATGCAGCGCAGTGCCAGCGGCGCAAAACGGGCCACGCAAGGCCCACACACCTGCCGCGCGGGCCAGCTGCGGCAGACCGCGCATTGGCTCGCGATGCCGGAGGCAAAGCCGGAAAGGGAGGAGAGGAATGCGGAGGGAGCAAGCAGGCGTGTGAACACCGTGTCAATATACTCGCGTACTTTTCAGCGATACACGTTCTCTTCCTTTGCCTTCTTCCATGACCCCCACCGAACGCCCGCCCACGCTGGACCCGATTGCCGTGGGCCGCTGGGAGCGCAGCGCGCCTTTGGCCTCGCCGTGGCTGCATGAGGAAGTGGCGCGCCGCATGATGGACCGCCTGCAGTGGATCAAGCTGCAGCCCCATGCCTGGGTGCATTGGGGCGCGCTGCGCGGCGGACTGCAGGCCCATGCGCAACTGGCGAAAACCTATCCGCGTGCGACGGCCTTCGTGCTGGAAAACGGGCCGGAGCGCCAACAGCAGGCCATAAAGCACATCGTGGCCCCCTGGTGGAAGCCGCGGCGCTGGACCGCCGTCCCGGTGCGCTTCGAAGCACCGCCGGCCGGCAGCGCCGACATGCTGTGGGCCAATATGGCGCTGCATGAATCGGCCGACCCGCAGGCCTTGCTGGCGCAATGGCACCAGGCGCTCAAGGTCAACGGCTTCCTGATGTTTTCCTGCCTGGGCCCCGACACCGCGAAAGAGTTGCGCGAGGTCTATGTGCAACTGGGCTGGCCGCCCGCGGGCCACGAGCTGACCGACATGCACGACTGGGGCGACATGCTGGTGCAGACCGGTTTTGCCGAACCGGTGATGGACATGGAGCGCATCACGCTGACCTATGCAACGCCCGCACGGCTGCTGCAGGACCTGGCCGAGCTGGGCCGCAATTTCCATCCCGCGCGCTTTCCGGCCCTGCGCGGACGGGCCTGGAAGGCGCGGCTTGAAGACGCGCTGGGCCGCCATCTCGTCAAAGGCGAAGACGGGCGCCTGTCGCTGACCTTCGAGGTCATTTACGGCCACGCTCTGAAGGCGCCGCCCAAGGTCAAGGTCAGCGCGCTCAGCGCGGTGTCGGTGGCCGACATGCGCAGCATGCTGCAAGGCGGACGACCCGGCGCTTGAGAACTTGCTTCGGGGCCGGGCCGTTGCGCGGGCGCCCACAGCGCCTGCCGCGAGCGCCGGTTCAGGGGCTTTTTCAGGGGAGCGGCAGGTCAAACCGGCTACAATTCAGTACAGAATTTTGGGGATGTTCCCAAGCCTCATGCGGCCCGTGCCCGGCACAGACCGTTGTTTTTTTGGGGGGTTGCGCATGCTGCAGCCAACGCCAGCGTTTCGTTTTGCCACCCTGCCCGCGCAGGGCACCCACAGCCACGATGCTGTGCTGTGGCTTCTCAAGCGTCACTGTTCACTCACCCCGGCCCAGCTCGGGTGGCTTTACGTGTCGCTGTGCGGCGTTTCGCTGGGCATCGCGGCGTTCTTCTGGGCCCAGGGCGCCACCATGGTGATGCCTTTTGCCTGGGCCGAACTGCTGGCGGTGGGCGCGGCTTTTGTTGTGTATGCCCGTCACGCGGGGGACGGTGAAAAAATCGTCCTCGAAGGCGGGCAGCTGGTGGTGGAACTGGAAACGGCGGGGCGCACCGAGCGCGCGGAGTTCAACCGCGAATGGGTGCGGATCGAGCCCAAGGATGGAGACGGCTCGCTGATCGAAGTGTCGGGGCAGGGGCGGTCGGTGCAGGTGGGGCGGCATGTGCGGCCCGAGTTGCGGCCTGCCTTGGCCCGCGAGATCCGGATGGCGTTGCGGGGCGGTTGAAGAGGCGCTGAAAGTCTCGCGTCAGTTCAGGTGCGGCGGGGGGACCCGCCGCTAACTTTATAATCAGCCGGTTAATTTGGTCGGTAATTGAAGCAGAAAAAGTGATCACGATGAACGTAAGCAACACCATGAGCAAAATGACACGGCTTGGCATGCAGCATGCAGGCGCAATTCTGGTATCTGCGGCCGCCTGGGTCAGCACCGCCGCTTACGCCGTCAACGACCTGAAGGGCGGACCGGCCGTCAATCAGCTGAACCTGCACCCGGCCGTGACCAAGATCGCCGAAGAGCAGCAGTGGCTGCACTGGTTCATGATGGCCATCTGCCTCGTGATCTTCGTGGCGGTCTTCGGGGTGATGTTCTATTCCATCTTGAAGCACCGCAAGTCGGTGGGCCACAAATCGGCCAACTTCCACGAATCCACCGCCGTTGAAATCGCCTGGACCGTCGTTCCCTTCATCATCGTGATCGCCATGGCCCTGCCGGCCACCAAGGTGCTGGTCGCCCAGAAGGACACCACCGCCGCCGACCTCACCATCAAGGCCACCGGCATTCAGTGGAAATGGGGCTATGACTACATCAAGGGCGAAGGCGAAGGCATCGGCTTCGTTTCCACGCTCGACAACACGCACCGCGAAATGTCCGACAACGGCGGCCCCAAAGCCGGCGAAGCGCCTGACAACTACCTGCTCAAGGTCGACAACCCGCTGGTCGTTCCCGTCAACAAGAAAATCCGCATCATCACCACCGCCAGCGACGTGATCCACGCCTTCGCGGTGCCGGCCTTCGGCATCAAGCAGGATGCGATTCCCGGCTTCGTGCGCGACACCTGGTTCCGCGCCGAGCAAGTGGGCGACTACTACGGCCAGTGCCAGGAACTCTGCGGCAAGGAACACGCCTACATGCCCATCCACGTGAAGGTCGTGTCCGCCGCCGACTACAGCGCCTGGGTCGCCGTCAAGGCCAAGGAAGCCGCAGCCAAGGCCGATGATCCTTCCAAAGTCTGGACCCTGGTCGACCTCAAGGCCCGCGGCGAAAAAGTCTATGCCGCCAATTGCGCCAGTTGCCATTTGCCCACCGGCAAAGGCGCCGGTCCGGTCAAGCCGCTGGACGCCTCGCCCATCGTGCTCGATGCCAACCACGGCAAGCAGATCGAAATCGTGCTGAACGGCAAGGGCGGCCCAGGCGGCATGCCTTCCTGGAAGACGCTCAGCGACACCGACATCGCCGCCGTGATCAGCTACTCCAAGAACAACTGGTCCAACCAGACCGGCCAGATCGTCCAGCCCGCCGAAGTGCAGGCTGCCCGCAAGTAAGCCGATCCGCCCCCCCACGACCAGAATTCGCCGGCGCCATATTCATATGTGCGCCGGCCGCCAAGATAAAGCTACAGGCCAAAGCCACCAAAGGAAGCCAAGATGAGTGCAGTTCTAGACCATCACGACCACGCGCATGATGACCACCACGACCACGCCCCAGCGGGCTGGCGCCGTTGGGTCTTCGCGACCAACCATAAAGACATCGGAACGCTTTACCTGCTGTTCAGTTTCTTCATGTTGATGTTCGGCGGCGTGCTGGCCCTGATGATTCGCGCCGAGCTGTTCCAGCCCGGCCTGCAACTGGTCAATCCCGAACTGTTCAACCAGCTCACCACCATGCACGGCCTGATCATGGTGTTCGGCGCCATCATGCCGGCCTTCGTGGGCTTCGCCAACTGGATGATCCCGCTGCAGATCGGCGCGGCAGACATGGCGTTTGCTCGCATGAACAACTTCAGCTTCTGGCTGATGATTCCCGCCGGCCTGATGCTGGGCGGCTCCTTCTTCATGCCCGGTGGCGCTCCCGCCGCGGGCTGGACGCTCTATGCGCCGCTCACGCTGCAGATGGGCCCGTCCATGGACGCCGGTATTTTTGCAATGCACATCCTGGGCGCCTCGTCCATCATGGGCTCGATCAACATCATCGTCACCATCCTGAACATGCGCGCTCCCGGCATGACGCTGATGAAGATGCCGATGTTCTGCTGGACCTGGCTGATCACCGCCTACCTGCTGATCGCCGTGATGCCGGTGCTGGCAGGCGCCATCACCATGACGCTGACCGACCGTCACTTCGGCACCAGCTTCTTCAACCCCGCCGGCGGCGGCGACCCGGTGATGTACCAGCACATCTTCTGGTTCTTCGGCCACCCCGAGGTCTACATCATGATCTTGCCGGCCTTCGGCATCATCAGCCAGATCATTCCCGCCTTCTCGCGCAAGCGCCTGTTCGGCTACGCCTCCATGGTGTACGCCACCGGCTCCATCGCCATCCTGAGCTTCGTCGTGTGGGCGCACCACATGTTCACCACCGGCATGCCGGTCACGGGCCAGCTGTTCTTCATGTATTCCACCATGCTGATCGCCGTGCCCACGGGCGTGAAGGTGTTCAACTGGATCGCCACCATGTGGCGCGGTTCCATGACCTTTGAAACCCCCATGCTGTTCGCGGTGGGCTTCATCTTCGTGTTCACCATCGGCGGCCTGACCGGTGTGATCCTCTCGGTCGCGCCTATCGACACGCAGCTGCAGGACACGTATTACGTCGTGGCCCACTTCCACTACGTGCTGGTGGCGGGCTCGCTCTACGCCTTGTTTGCCGGCTATTACTACTGGTCGCCCAAATGGACCGGCGTCATGTACAACGAAACCCGCGGCAAGATCCACTTCTGGTGGTCGCTGATCTCCTTCAACGTGACCTTCTTCCCGATGCACTTCCTGGGCCTTGCCGGCATGCCGCGTCGCTATGCCGACTACCCCATGCAGTTCGCCGACTTCAACGCGGTAGCCAGCGTGGGCGCCTTCTTCTTCGGCTTCGCGCAGCTCTATTTCTTCCTGTTCATCGTGGTGCCCACGATGCGCGGCAAGGGCGCACCGGCCAAGCAGAACCCCTGGGTGGACGAAGGCGGCAAGGGCGCCGAAGGCCTGGAATGGGAAGTCCCATCCCCCGCGCCTTTCCACACCTATGAAACCCCGCCCAAGCTGGATGCCTCGGCAACCCGCGTGATCGGCTGATTGAACCCATCGGTAAATAGCCATGGCGACACCTGAACAAAAGAAAAGCAACCGGAGGCTGGCCCTGATACTGGCCTCGGTCGCGATCGTCTTTTTTCTGGGCTTCATGGCCAAAATGATTTTTCTGGGCCGCTGAGCCAAAACCGGTACCACTGTGATGCGGCTCAAGCGCGAAAACTTCAACATGATGGGCAAGCTGGGCGTGATCGTGCTCGGCATGTTTGCCTTCGGTTACGCGCTGGTGCCCATTTACAAGGCGATCTGCGAGATGACCGGCATCAACGTGCTGGCCCTTTCCGACCGTCAGATCCCCGGGGCGACGTCCAGCCAGCCGGCGAATACCCAGGTGGATTTCAGCCGCACCATCACGGTCGAGTTCGACGCGAACTCGCGCGGTCCCTGGCATTTCAAGCCCGCGAAAAACACGCTGCAGGTGCACCCGGGCGAGCTGACCACGGTGATGTACGAGTTCCAGAACGTGCAGAACCGGACCATGTCGGCCCAGGCCATTCCCAGCTATGCCCCGGCACAGGCCGGCGCGCATTTCAACAAGCTGGAATGCTTCTGCTTCAGCCAGTACACCCTGGCGCCCGGCGAGAAAAAGCAGTGGCCGGTGGCTTTTGTCATCGACCCGAAACTGTCGAAGGACGTGAGCACCATCACGCTGTCCTACACCTTCTTTGAAGTCGGCGGCAAGACGCCTGCCGCGCCGGCCACGTCCAAGGCGACAACCGCCGCCGTGGTCCCTGAAAAGCAGGCAGGCGCATGAGCATGGCCGCCGCACCTGCCAAAAAACCCTCCTTCTGGCGCACGGTCAAGGCCGTGGCCTGGTCCTTCGTAGGGTTGCGCGCGCGCGGCGACTACGAAGAAGACGTGAAGAATTTGAACCCCCTCCACATCATTGTGGTCGGGCTGATCGCCGTGGTGGTGTTTGTCACCGTCCTGGTGCTGCTGGCCAAATGGATGGTCGCGCACTGAGGCCGGGCACCCGCCAGACCATCACGGTGTGAATCAAGAAATTATTGGAAATTCGAGAGAAAAACAGGAGTCGAGCGATGTCATCAGCAACCCACGGGTCAACCCCCCACTATTTCGTCCCCAGCCCATCGAGCCACCCGGTGATGGCGTCTATCGGCCTGTTTTTTGTCATTCTCGGTGCCAGCCAATGGATCAACGGCCATGAGTGGGGCCAATGGTCGCTGGCTGTCGGCATGGTGTGGTGGCTGGTGACGCTATTCCGCTGGTTCAGCCAATCCATCGGTGAAAGCGAAAGCGGCATGTACGGCCGCAAGATCGACATGTCCTTCCGCTGGAGCATGAGCTGGTTCATCTTCTCTGAAGTGATGTTCTTCGGCGCCTTTTTCACCGCCCTGTGGTGGGCCCGCGCGCATTCGCTGCCTGCGCTGGGCAGCCTTGAGAACGCACTGCTCTGGCCGGACTTCAAAGCCGTCTGGCCTTCCATCGTGGCCGGCGCCACGACGTCACCCGCAGACATCGTCGAACCCTTCACGGCCATGAAGCCGCTGGTGATTGGCGGTGGTATCTGGGCCAGCATCATGGGTTCCCTGCCGACGGTCAACACGGCGCTGCTGCTGAGCTCCGGCGTCACCATCACCATCGCCCACCACGCGTTGATCGAGGGCAAGCGTGCCCGCACCATCGGCTTCATGTGGGCGACGGTTGTGCTCGGCGTGGTCTTCCTCTTCGTGCAGGGCTATGAGTACTTCCATGCCTACCATGAGATGAACCTGAAGCTGTCTTCCGGCGTGTACGGCTCGACCTTCTTCCTGCTCACCGGTTTCCACGGTTTCCACGTGTTCGTCGGCATGCTGATGCTGCTGTTCATCACCTTGCGCCTGCAAAAAGGCCACTTCACGCCTGAAAAGCATTTCGGCTTTGAAGGCGCCGCCTGGTACTGGCACTTCGTGGACGTGGTGTGGCTGGGCCTCTACATCCTGGTGTACTGGCTGTAAGGCGGAACCAACGGCGGTGAAAGCCGCTCAACCAAAGGCCGCTTGATGCGGCCTTTGTTCTTTTTTGTCAGTGTGAGTGGCGCTTATTTGCCCACCGGTATGCCGGTAGGCTGGATATAACCGAGTTTCCAGGCGATCAGAATGCAGATGAACAGCAACACCGAAAACCCGATGCGGAACGCCAGTGCGCGCGCCATGTTGCTGGTTTTGCGTTTGCTGCCTTCGGGATCCTTGCCGCCTTTGAGCATGAAAAAAAGTGCGGAAGCCAGGCTGGCGAAGATGGCGATGAATGCCAGTGCAACGAGGTAAGTCATGAACAGGATTATCGGCGCATGACACCGGCTTTGCACTCTCCGCGCTTCTGGCTGCTGACCGCGGCCGCCGTGCTGGTGGCCGGCACCACGTTTTCGCTGGGCCAGTGGCAGCTGCGCCGCGCCGCGCAAAAAGAGGCGCTGCAGGCCGCCATCGAGTCCAAGAGCCGGCTTGCCGCGCTGGATGCGCAATCCCTGCTCACTGCCAAAAACATCACCGACGACATCCACCGGCTGGCCGTGCTCAAGGGTGTCTGGCGGGCGGAACACACGGTCTACCTCGACAACCGGCCCATGAGCGGCAAGACGGGTTTCTGGGTGCTCACGCCGCTGGTGCTGGAAGGCACGACCCAGGCCATCATGGTGCAGCGCGGCTGGGTGCCGCGCAATTTCGCCGACCGCACCCGCCTGCCCGAGGTGGCGACGCCCGCGGGTACCGTCACGGTGGAGGGCCGCATTGCCCCGCCGCCCTCCAAGCTTTATGAGTTCCAGGGCATAGAGACCGGCCGGATACGGCAAAATCTCGACTTGCCTGCCTACCGGTCGCAAACCGGCCTGCCGCTGCTGGAGGTTTCGCTGCTGCAGACCGGCGCGGCCGGCGAAGGCCTGTTGCGCGAATGGGCGCCTCCCAATCTCGGTGTGGACAAGCATTACGGCTATGCCTTCCAGTGGTTCGGCCTCTGCGCCCTGGTGTTCATCCTCTATGGCTGGTTTCAGCTGGTTCTTCCCTTTCGTGCCCGTACTTCTTCACGCCGCCCAAAAAGCCGCGATCAACTGCCGTGACCACTACGCCTACGCCTGACACCTCTCCCAAGCCCGCAGCGGCGCCTGCCCTGCAGGACCAGCCCCTGGGCCTGACCGTGCACACCATGCCCGTGCCGGACCAGTCCGCCACGCGCGCGCCGAGCACCGTCGCCGGTCGCTGGAAGATGCTGGCCGTGCTGCTGATATGCGCCTCACCGGTGATCGCCTCCTACTTCACCTACTACGTGGTCCGGCCCGAAGGCCGCCGCAACTTCGGCGAGCTGATCGACCCGCAGCGGCCTCTGCCGCCGCTGGCCACGCGCGCGCTCGATGGCCGCGCCGGCACGCTGACGGCGCTCAAGGACCAGTGGCTGCTCATCAGCGTGGCCGGCGGCGCCTGCGATGCGCGCTGCGAGCAGAACCTGTATTTCCAGCGCCAGCTGCGCGAGTCGCTGGGCAAGGAAAAGGAGCGGCTGGACCGCGTCTGGCTGGTGGCCGATGATGCACCCGTGCGCGATGCTTTGCTGCCCGCGCTGGCCTCGTCGGCCGTGCTGCGCGTGGCGCCGGCCGAACTCGCGAAATGGCTGGAGCCCGCCGCGGGCAAGCGCCTCGAGGATCATCTGTACCTGGTCGACCCGATCGGCAACTGGATGATGCGTTTCCCGGCCGACATGGATGCCGCCGCAGCGGCCAAGGCCAAGCGTGACCTGGAGCGTCTGTTAAGAGCCTCCAGCAGCTGGGACAAGGAAGGTCGTTGAGCCGGCAAAGCCGGCTCAACGTCTAAATCCCGCATCACCATGTCAAGCACCGCACTCTACGACCTCAGCCCCGCCCTGCGCCTGATGATCATGGGCCTGGCGATCGCGCTCGCGCCGCTGGCCTGGGTGTGGGTGCACAACAAGAATGCGCCGTGGGCGCAGCGCCTGCGGGTGCTGACGCTGGTCACGCTGTTCCTCACCTTTGACCTGGTGATCTTCGGTGCCTTTACCCGGCTCACCGATTCGGGCCTGGGCTGCCCGGACTGGCCGGGCTGCTACGGCAGTGCAAGCCCGGTGGGCGCCCAGGTACACATCGAGGCCGCGCAGACCGCCATGCCGACCGGACCGGTCACGCATTCCAAGGCCTGGATCGAAATGATCCACCGCTACCTGGCCACCGGCGTCGGGGTGTTGATCCTCACGCTCACGGTGACCAGCTGGTTGGAGCGCAAGCGCATATCCGTGTCACCCTGGTGGCCCACCGTCACGCTGGCGTGGGTGTGTTTGCAGGGTGCGTTTGGCGCGCTGACCGTCACCATGAAGTTGTTCCCCGCCATCGTCACGCTGCACCTGCTGGGCGGCCTGGTGTTGCTGGCATTGCTGCGGGCGCAGGCTGTGCGGTATGCGCAGGTGCAGGGTGCAAACGCCACCACTCTTTCCAGCGGCCTGTGGCTTGCTGTCGTGGCGGCTTTTGCGCTGCTCTGGATCCAGATCGCCCTGGGCGGCTGGGTCAGCACCAACTACGCGGTGCTGGCCTGCACCGACTTTCCGGTGTGCCAGGGCTCGCTGTGGCCGGCCATGGACTTTCGCCAGGGTTTCACGCTGTGGCGCGAACTGGGCGCGGGCCATGACGGCGCCAACATCAGCTTCCAGGCGCTCACCGCCATTCACTATGTGCACCGCCTCGTGGCTTACCTCGTGTTTGCCGTATTCCTTGCGCTGGCCTTTTTCCTGCACCGTGTCCCGGCCTTCCGCGTGTCCGCGCGCTGGCTGGCGGGGCTCGTGCTGCTGCAGGCCGTCACGGGCATCAGCAATGCTGTTCTGGGCTGGCCCCTGCTCGCGGCTGTGTCGCATACCGGCGGTGCCGCGGCCCTGGTCATTGTGCTCAGCGGCGTGGTCTTTGCCGGCCGTAGCAGGTCTCCTGCGCCACATGCGTCAAAATTGAATGCCTAGCGACTCCCCATGAACCCCAGCACCCCGTCCGCCGCCCCGGCTTCCGCCGCGCCCCACGTTCCGTCGAAGTTTGCGCAGTTCTACGCGCTGACCAAACCGCGCGTGGTGCAGCTCATCGTGTTCTGCGCGCTGATAGGCATGGTGCTGGCCGTTCCCGGCGTGCCCGGCTGGGCCGATGTTCGGCTAGCGCTAATCGCCTGTGCCGGCATCTGGCTGGTCGCAGGCGCTGCTGCGGCCTTCAATTGCCTGGTCGAGCAGCAGATCGACGCGCGCATGCGCCGCACCGCCTGGCGCCCCACGGCCAAGGGCGAACTCAGCAACCCGCTCACGCTGTCCTTTTCAGCGGGGCTGTGCGCGCTGGGCTCCTGGATCCTGTATGTGTGGGTGAACCCGCTGACCATGTGGCTGACCTTTGCCACCTTCATCGGTTACGCGGTGGTCTACACCGTGATCCTCAAGCCCATGACGCCGCAGAACATCGTGATTGGCGGCGCTTCGGGTGCCATGCCGCCGGTGCTGGGCTGGGCCGCGATGACGGGCTCGGTCGGCCCCGAGGCTTTGATCCTCTTCCTGATCATCTTCCTGTGGACGCCGCCGCATTTCTGGGCGCTGGCGCTCTACCGCGTCGAGGACTACCGCAAGTCCGGCCTGCCCATGCTACCCGTCACCCATGGCAACGAGTTCACGCGCCTGCAGGTGTTTTTGTACACGCTGGTGCTGTTTCCCGCCTGCCTGATGCCCTTCATCTTCAAGATGAGCGGCTGGCTCTACCTGGTGGCCGCCGTGGCGCTGAGCATCGGTTTCAGCTGGTACGGCTGGCGCCTGTGGCGCAATTACTCCGATGCGCTGGCGCGCAAGACTTTCCGTTTTTCGCTGATCCATCTTTCGGTCTTGTTCGCGGCCCTGCTGCTGGACCACTACCTTGTCTGATACCGCATGAAAATCCCAAGCACCTTGCCCACGCGCCGCGGCGCCGTCAAAACCCTGGCCGGCGCCGCGGCGCTTGCCGCCACGGCCGGCCTGCTGACCGCATGTGCGCCCGACAAGCCTCAGTTCAAAAGCATAGACCTGACAGGGGCCGACTACGCCCAGGGCTTCACGCTGGCCGACCACAACGGCCAGGTGCGCACGCTGAAGGATTTCCCCGGCAAGGTGGTGGTGGTGTTCTTCGGTTTCACGCAGTGCCCCGACGTCTGCCCGACTTCCATGGCCGAGCTGGCCCAGGTCAAGAAATTGCTGGGTACCGACGGCGACAAGCTGCAGGCCATCTTCATCACCGTCGACCCCGAGCGCGACACGCCGGAACTGCTCAAGGCCTATATGGGCAATTTCGATCCGGCTTTTCTGGCGCTGCGGCCCACCATGGCCCAGCTGCCCGAGGTCGCCAAGGACTTCAAGGTTTACTACAAAAAGGTCGACGGCAAGACCCCCGGCAGCTACACCATGGACCACTCCGCGGGCAGCTACATCTTTGACGGCAGGGGCCGCATACGCCTCTATAACCGCTACGGCGGCGGCGCGGAAGCGCTGGCGTCCGACATCCGCCTGCTGCTGAAGAACGCCTGAACGATCTGAGCGGCCGGGTTAAAAGTTCACCGTCTTGATGGACTTGCGCGTATTGGCCGGCATCTCTCGCAGGGACTTGAGCATATAGGCCAGGTGCGGCGCCGCGTCCGGCTGCGCGCCGCACTGCGCGTCCGGCACCATGGCAATCGCCWCATGCAGTTTCAGGTGCGAGCCCACCGGCAGCAGGTCAGAGGGTTGCAGCGCGCGCGCCGCCAGCTGCGTGGCCGCGGCCACGGCCTGCGCGGCGGTCACCGGCCCCTCGATCAGCAAGGCAAATTCACTGTCGCCGACGCGCGCCGCGATGTCGATGTCGCGCGCCAGCTTGCGCAGGCAGGAGCCCGTCAGCACCAGCGCGTAGTCGGCGATCTGCCGCCCGTGCTCCTTGGCGAACCAGCCGTGGTTGGAAAGATCGATCATCAGCAGTGCGCTGCGGTGCCGGTAGCGGCTGGAGCGCAACAGCGCCTCCTGCAGCCGTGCCTCGAAGGTGTGCAGGTTGCTCAGGCCGGTCAGCGGCTCGGTCTGCGCCAGCGCAGCGGCGCGTGCCCGGGCTTCGCGACGCTGGGCGGCCCGCTGCAGCAGGCCGTAAAACAGCAGCGGCGCCTCCAGCGCCGCACCCAGCGTGAGACCGTATTGCGTGAGGAAGCTGATGGGAATCAGGCCGAGGTTGCGCAAGAGGGGGAAAGGCACCATCACCGCCATCGGCACAAAGCCCAGCGCGATCCAGCGCATGGTGGGGTCACCGCTTCGCCACGCCATGAAGACCATCACGCAGATCAGCGCCATGGCCACGATGATGACGGCCGTGACGGCGAGGAAGCCCGCGCGTGTCGGGAACAAGGTATCCAGCGTGCCCAGCAACGCCAGCACGGTGACCAGCTTGAGCGACAGCTGGTCCAGCACGACCGAGAACTGCCGCGGCCGGGTCACCACACGGGCAAACCAGATGCCGCTGCAGGCGGCCAGCACCGGTAGCAGGAAGGCCGACAAGTCGTTCCAGACCGCCGAGTCCGGCCAGAGGTATTGCCCGCCTATGCCCAGCAACGCGGCCTGCGCCCCGGCCAGCGCGGTGATGTACACGGCGTAGGCGGTGAAGCTCCTGTCCCTGAAGGCCACGGCATTGGCGGACGCCACCAGGGCCATCAACAGCGCGAGGCCGAAATAGGCGCCCAGCAGGAATTGCTCCTGCATGCGCTGCGCCAGCAAGGCGGGGTGCTTGTAAATAAACAGAGGTGCAGAAAACGGCCTGCGCGCATGTTCGATGCGTATGAAGTAGGTGACCGGCCGGGCTTGTTCGCTGTCCAGGTCAAAAACCGGGAAGCGGTCGGGGCGCGGCCACTGGCTCACCGGGATTTTGTCGCCCGCTGTTTGCTCGACCCAGTTTCCGGCGGCGTCGCGGTAGTGCAGGCTCACGCGGTCGACGCCGGCACTGCTGACCTCCAGCGCCCAGCGCTGCGACAGGTCCGGCTGCATGGCGTTAAAGCGCAGCCACATCACCTGGCCGTCCAGCATGACGGTATGGCCGGCCGGGCGCATCGCGAACGGCAGGTCGTACTCCCAGGCCTCCACCTGCTCCAGCACGGCCTGGCCGGTCGTATCGATCCAGAACTGGCTGTGTTCAGCCAGGGGAATCTGGCCGTCGGGCGCGTTGAGCTGGAGCACCGGCAGCCGCGCGTCGGCGCCGTGCTGCGCCCATCCCGGCATGACGCAAGCCAGCAGGCACGTTGCCAGCACTCCCCTGATGCCGTTGCCGCAGAGAAGGGCGCGCACGAACTGCTGAAAGCGTCCGGGCTTGCCGGTGAGCGCGTGGTAGATCAGCACAAATTCATTGTGCGGCCGCGCGTGGGTAAAAAAGTTTTAAATTTTCACCGGCTTTCCACGCCTGCGCGAAGTGGCGTTCGTGCGCAACGGCAATTTATTGCAGCAAAAACCRAATCAGGCGAGGCGCGGCCACAAAAAAGCCCGCACTGGGGAGAGTGCGGGCTTGGTGAAAGCGGGCGGGCCTGGCGGGCCCCGGCTTTATGCGTCTTCGCTTATGCGTAGGCCGCAAGCACTTTTTTCATCTTCTTCATCGCGGCGACTTCGATCTGGCGAATGCGTTCGGCGCTGACTTTGTATTCGGCGGCCAGGTCATGCAGCGTCATGCCGCCTGAACCGTCGTCGTTTACCTTGAGCCAGCGCTCTTCCACGATGCGACGGGCGCGCGGGTCCAGTTCTTCCAGCGCGGCCGTGATGCCGTCCGAGGCCAGGTTGTCGCGCTGGCGCGATTCCATCAAGGCGGTCGGTTCCTGCGTCGCGTCGGCCAAATAGGCGATGGGGCCAAAGGCGTCTTCGCCATCGTCGCCGGGGCTCGGGTCCAGCAGCACGTCGCCACCCGACATGCGCTGCTCCATCTCGATGACTTCCTCGCGCTTGACGTTCAGCGTCTTCGCCATGGAATCGATCTGGCCTTCGGTCAGGGTGTCGCGGTGCGTCGCCACGTCGGCGTCGTCCTTGAAACCCTGCTTCATGGAGCGCAGGTTGAAGAACAGCTTGCGCTGGGCCTTGGTCGTGGCAACCTTGACCATGCGCCAGTTTTTCAGGATGTACTCATGGATCTCGGCTTTGATCCAGTGCATCGCATAGCTCACCAGGCGCACGTTCTGGTCCGGGTCGAAGCGCTTGACGGCCTTCATCAGGCCGATGTTGCCTTCCTGGATCAGGTCGCCGTGGGGCAGGCCGTAACCCAGGTATTTGCGTGAAATCGACACCACCAGGCGCAAGTGAGAGAGCACCAACTTACCGGCCGAGTCAAGATCGTTGTTTTCCTTGAGGTTTTTGGCGAACTCCTGCTCCTGCTCCAAAGTGAGCATGGGCAGGCGGTTGACGGCGGAAATGTAAGCGTCCAGGTTGCCCAGGGGGGGAACCAGCGACCAAGGGTTGACGGCTGCGACGGCGCCCGAACTGGGTACGGCCACGGCAGCGGTCAGCGATTGGGGGGAAAGAGCATATGACACTGCAGAACTCCTTTTCTCTAGTGCTAAATATTAGCACTCTGTTGGAGAGAGTGCTAAGCAATAGGTTCAATGACTCGGATAGCGCAAGGCTAATAAGTAGTAACCCTTGGTATGAGCGTGCTACAGCCCATTGGTTCAGAGGGAGTAGTTTCTGCCTTGTAAAGGCACGGTATCGATTTGTACCGGTGCCGCAAAAGTGGGCTACCTGCTATTTCTTTTACAGCCGCTTGTGCCTGCGTTGGTGGGTCTGGGTACTCGATTTGATGCGCAATTGAGGCTCGCTACGCCCATAAAAGCCGTTCGCCAGTTTAAACAGCGAAATAGGCCTTTTGACCATGGAGGACCGGCGAAATAAGCTATGAATTCAGTAGCGAATTAGTACTTCAGCCTGCTGCAGCCACCACCCGAACCAAGCCCTGGCCGTTCAGCCAGGCCTGCAGGCATTCGGTGACCCCGGTTGCGAAGCGCTGGAACACCGGCTCTGTCACAAAACCCAGGTGTGGTGTCAGCAGCACATTGGGCAGTTGGCGCAGCCGGTCGTCTTGCGGCAGAGGTTCCACATCAAACACGTCCAGCGCCGCAAAGCCAGGCCGGCCTTTTTCCAGCGCTTTGACCAGGGCGGCGCCATCCACGAGCGCGGACCGGGACGTGTTGACGAGCAGGCTGTCAGGCTGCATCAGCGCCAGCCGCTCGGTATCGAGCAAATGCCGGGTGGTTGGTGTGGGCACCAGGTGCAGGCTGACGACTTTGGCTGTCGCGAGCAGCGCTTCCAGCGAAACGGACACGGCGCCTTTTTCTGCCGCGCGCTCGGGGGTCATGCGCGGGCTCCAGGTGACAACCTTCATGCCCAGCGCCTGACCGACCTTGGCCACGCGCCCGCCGATTTCACCCAGGCCGATCAAGCCCAGCGTCTGGCCGTGCAGCACGCCGGCGAGTGGCGCGGCGCTGTCGGGGCGCCACTGGCCGCGGCGCAGCAGGGCGGTTTGCTGCTCCAGCTGGCGCGTGGCGGCCAAAATCAGCGACCAGGTCATCTCGCAGGTACTGTCCTTGGAAGGGCCCCATTCGGTATGGCTGACGGGAATGTTCCGCGCGGCCAGCGCCGCCAGGTCCAGTGTGGTGTTGCGTGTGCCGGTGAACACCAGGTAGCGCAGCCGGGGCAGTTGCGCCAGCAAGGCCGCGTCGAAGGGCGTGCGGTCGCGCACCAGCACGATCACCTCGGCATTCCTGAGCGCCTCAACCAAGGCCGCGCCGGCCAGGGGCGCATGGTGGATGGTGACCTCCGCCCGGGCTTGAATGCCGCGCCAGTCGGCCAGGCGCTGTAGCGCTCGCTCGCTGTCACCGAGGACGACGATGTGGGGCTTCGTGCGGGTCATGGTTGCTCCGGGCAGGCGGCGTGCCTGTGCATGGGTGTTAGAGGAAGTGTCGTGCTGCGGGCTTGACCAGCGGTGTCAAAGGCCGCACCGCGTTAGCTGTCGAGATGGATGTTGCGCTGCTTGGCCAGCTTGGTCCACCGTGCGATGTCCACCTGCATGAAAACGCTGAAGAAATCCGGCGCCATCTGGACCAGTTCGATCGCCTCGGTGGCCAGTTTGATCTTCATGTCGGGTTGGGCCAGCACCTGGGCCAGCGAGGCGCTGAGGGTTTTCACAATGGCTTCAGGCATCTTGGCGGGACCGACCACGCCGTACCACTGAATGGCATCGAAACCCTTCAGACCCGACTCCTCCATGGTGGGGACATCCTTGAGCAGCGGGTGGCGTTTTCTTCCGGTCACGGCAAGCGCCCGCATGCGTTCACCTTTGAGATAGGGCAGTGCCGCGGCAAGCCCCGGAAACACGGCTTGGGTCTGCCCGGCGATCAGATCGTTGATGGCCGGCGCGATGCCCTTGTAGGGCATGTGCAGCATGTTGGAGTCGGTGGCCTGGTTGAACAGTTCCGCCGTCAGGTGCGTCAGTGAACCGGGGCCCGACGAACCATAGCTCACCTTGCCGGGATTTTTCCGCAGGTAGTCAATGAATTCCTTGACATTTTTAACCGGTAAATTCGCATTGACCATCAGCACATTGGGTGTGGCGCCAATCATGCCGATCGGCGTGAAGTCCCTGACGGGGTCGTAGGGCACTTTGCGCGTGGCGGGGCTGGTGCCATGCGTGGCCACGTAGCCCTGCATCAGGGTGTAGCCGTCCGGCGCGGAAGCGGCGGTGGCCTGGCAGGCGATCACCCCGCCGCCGCCGCCCTGGTTGTCGACCACAAAGTTCTGGCCGAGCACCCGGCCCCAGCGCTCGGTGATCGCGCGTCCGACCAGGTCGCTGCCGCCACCGGGCGCCACCGGAACGATGTATCGGATCGACTTGCTGGGATAGGCTGTCTGGGCCAGCACGAGGCCGGGTGCGTAAACCAGGGCGGGTGCTGCTTGCAGCAGGGTGCGTCTTTTCATCATCTCTTCCGTTTTATCCGTGAGTTGTGTATCGGTGGCGTATCGCTGTGGGCTATCGGCTATCGGTATGGCAGCGGGTTTTATGCAGTTATCGCAATGACTGTCGGCGGCGCCGTGTCATGGGCGTGCCTGTGCGGTCAACGCGCGCACATCGGCAGCGCCGCCGACGGCCCAGCAGGCCTTGATGAGGTCCGCGGTTTTGGCTGCGCCGAGCACAGCATCCGACAAGCCATGGAATTTGGCGTCCAGCATGGCATCGGTCATCGGGTTCTGCAGCGAGCCGATGGCGTGCTCGACAAACACATGGATGCGGCGACCGTCGCCGAGCACGGCCGTCACGTCGGCGCTGGCCTCGTCAATCGAATCGTCCACCGTCGCCACCACCTTGCGGCGCAGCGCCACCATGTCGGCGCGGTTCACCACCTCGTCGGAGAACTCTTCTTCGGCGGCGCGCCCGAAAGTCAGGCCGGCCGCGCAGCCGTGGTAGACGCTGAACTTGGCCTGCAGGCCATCCTGGGGCTCCTTCTTGCCGGTGAGCTCCAGCACCAGAGAGTGCACCTTGAGCTCGATGCGCTCGATCTGCTCCGGCGTGACGCCCTGGGCGCGCAATTGCGCGCAGGCATCGATGCTGGGATGGATCACGATGCCGCAGGCAAAGGGCTTGTAGCTGTTGAACGATATTTCAAAACGCCGGCCCAACTCGCCTGTGATTTCATTCCAGTCGTTCTTGGTCGAGACGGTCTGCATCATGCCGCGCGGCGCTTCCAGCGCTTTCGGGCTGGCGGTGTAGCCCTGGCTGGCCAGCAGCGCCGACATCAGGCCGGCGCGCGCGGCGGCGCCCGGGTGAAAGGGCTTGGTCATGGTGCCGAACTGCTCGCGCATGCCGACCGGTTGCGAGGCGGCGATGCCCAGCGCCATGGCGGTCTTTTGCACGTCGAGTTTGAGAAGTCGCGCGCAGGCCGCCGCGGCGCCCAGGGTGCCGGTGGAGCCGGTGATGTGCCAGCCGCGGTCGTAATGCTCGGGGTACATCGCGTTGCCGACGCGGCAGGACACGTCGATGCCCAGCACCAGCGCGTCGATCAGCTCGCGGCCCGAAGCCCCGGTGTGCTCGGCCAGCGCCAGCACCGCCGAAGCCACGGGGCCGGCAGGATGGATGATTGTTTTCAGGTGCGTGTCGTCGAAGTCAAATGTGTGGGAGGTGATCCCGTTGACCAGCGCCGCGCTGGCCATGTCGACCTTTTCGCTACGGCCCAGTACGCTGGCCTGCGCGGCGGGCTGCAGCATGCGGACGGCAGCCAGCGCCGCATCGGCGGCTTCATGCTGCGCCGCACCGACGGCGCAGCCGAACCAGTTCATGAAGGTGCGGTGCGCTTCATGGTCGACCGCATCGCTCCAGCCGCCGGCCAGGTAACCGGGATGGGTGGCGACGAACTTCGCGAGGATTTGCGTGACGGGAGGGGCGTTGTGGTCGGCGGCGACCTGGGTATTGCGGGCCATGGTGTCTTTCGGCAGGATCTGCCAGGGTTAAAGTTTTGCTATCAATAGAGGAGCCGTTTGCGGGAACTCTGTGTGGGCTGAAGGCCAATCCCGCTTATGGCGTTGTGCCTTTTCAGCTATCGAGCTGGATGCCTCGTGCACGCGCAAGCTGTGTCCAGCGGGCGATGTCGGCCTTGATGAAGTTGCCGAATTGCTCCGGCGTCATGACCTGCGGTTCGACTGCTTCCACCGAAAGCTTCTCGCGCAGGTCGGGCGCGCGCAGCACGGTGGCCAGCGTCTCGTTGAGCTGCTTGACGATGGGCGCAGGCATGCCGGCAGGACCGACCACGCCATACCACTGCTGGGCATCGAAACCTTTAAAGCCGGATTCGTCCAGCGTCGGCACGTCCTTGAATTGCGGGTGGCGCTGCAGGCCTGTTACGGCAAGGGGCCGTACCCGGCCCGAGCGGATATGCGGCACCGCCGCGGCAAGGCCGGGGAACATCGCCTGGGTCTGGCCGCCGATCAGATCGGTGAAGGCCGGCGCAATGCCGCGGTAGGGAATGTGCACCATGAAGGAGTTGACCTGTTGCTTGAACAGCTCCATCGTCAGGTGAGTCAGCGAGCCGGCCCCGGCCGAACCATAGCTCAGCTTGCCTGGGTTCTTCTTGATGTATTCGATGAATTCCTTGATGTTGTTGACCGGCAGCGCGGCATTGACCACCAGCACGTTGGGCGTGCCGCCTATCATGCCGATCGGCGTGAAGTCCTTGATCGCGTCGTAAGGCAGCTTGCGGGTGGCCGGGCTGGTGCCGTGGGTTGCCACATAACCCTGCATCAGCGTGTAGCCGTCAGGCGCGGCGCGGGCCGTGGCCTGGGCTGCCAGCACGCCGCCGCCGCCGCCCTGGTTGTCGACGATGAAGCTCTGCTTGAGCAGGTTGCCCCAGCGTTCGGTCACGGTGCGGCCCACCATGTCGCTGCCGCCTCCGGCGGCCACCGGAACGATGTAGCGGATAGGTTTGTTGGGATAGGCGGGTTGTGCCAGCGCCAGGCCGGGGGCATATATCAGGGCGGGTGCCGCATGCAGCAGGGTGCGTCGTTTCATGGTGTGGTTTCCAGGGCTAGGGGCTTGTGGGCGTTGAAGAAGGCAAGGGCTCCGCCTGCCAGTAACTGTCTTCAGGGGCTGTCCTGTTCGCTCAGTCGGGTGCGACGAGGTAAGGTGTTGTCCCTGTGGTTGCGGGGCCGGGCTTTGAGGCATCGGCTTGTTGCAACCGCTGGTACGCGTCGCCCACATGATGGGACATCAGTGTTTCGCAGCGCTGTGCATCGGCGTCCCGCAAAGCCTGCGCGATCTCCCTGTGCTCGGTGATGGAGACCTTCATGCCGATGTCCTGTGACAGGTTTTTCAGCCGTGACAGATGCAGCTTCTGCACGATCCCGCGGTAAGTGTCGGAGAGCTGGCGGTTGCCCGCGGCCTCGACGATGGCCCAGTGAAAACGCAGGTTCTCCGAGTAGTAGCGCTGCACGTCATGCTGTGCGGCCGCTTGCTGCATGGCCTGGTTGGAGGTGTCCAGCAGCTTAAGCAGCGCATAGCGCTGAGCGGCCGGAAGGTGCGCGGCGCAGCGCCCGGCAAAGCCGTCCAGCAGGCCGCGCATTTGATAGAGGTCGCGCACTTCGGCGGCGTCCAGCTGGCGCACAAACACGCCGGAGTGCTTGCGCGAAATCACCAGCCCCGAGCTTTCAAGCTCGCGCAAGGCTTCACGTACCGGCACTCGGGAAACCTGCAGGCGACTGGCCACGTCCGGTTCATTAATGCGCTGGCCCGGAACCAGCACCCCCTTGAGGATCAGCGCCAGCATGTCGTCGCGAACCAGCTTGGACAGCGAGATGTCGCGCACGGTATCGAAATGCGCGGCGGGAAATTCCGTCAACCATGGGAGCGGGGAAGTCATGCTTGGATTCGTTATTTCGTATACGAAAATGAATTCTGCCAGTAAACATTCGCTGCAAACCAGGTGATGAAGGCCTTTTTCTAAGGGTTTACGCGAGTGACTCACCGCCACCGCGGTGGGGGTTGTCGCTCTGACTGGTTGCCAGAGCGTGACGTTGGATCAGGGGGAGGTGAGAGCTGCTGGATATGCCAGTTGGCCCAAATCAGTGAGCAAGGCAGCGTTGATGGCCCTAACGCGGTCCTGCCAACACCGCATCGGTGGCCGACGACACCAGCGAAGCGGGTCATGCGAAAAGTACCGCCTGAAACCAGTGGAGCAGCGAGGAAGAAGAAAAGAAAGAAAAAAAGGGGCGAGGCGCTTGCCCGTGTTTACGGCAGGCGCTTGTCGTCACGCACTTCACGTACTTCGACGTCCACCACGTCGCCGGCACGAGGGTTGGCCGGGTTGCCTTGGCTGGCGCCACCCGGCCACATACCCTGGGGCGAGTAGCGCTGGAAGCGGCCGAACACCACGGCGGGCGCCGGCTTGCGACCGGTGACCAGGGACTTCAGCAGGCTGAGGGCAACGACGATCAGCGCGGCCACCAGCAGGCTGACGGCGAACACCGCCGCAAACAGGCCCAGCACCAGTTTGAGGAAAAAACGCAAAATTTTGCTGATCAAAGCGGAGCACCCGTTAAAAGGTTTAAACCTCCTACATGGAGCCGGGAAGCGCTATTTCAAGCTGGGAGGCATGCTGGATGGATCACCAGCGAATGCCCAGCTTGACAAACAGCTTGCTCAGCACAAACAGCGGGCCGACCCACAGATACTGGATGTCTTCAAAGAATGAGGGCTTTTTGCCTTCTATCTTGTGGCCGATGAACTGCAAGATCCAGGCGCCGACAAAAATGGCGATGCAGATCGGCAGCACCAGCGAGCCCATGGCAAATATCACGCCCAGGAACACCGCAGACCACAGCGCCATGGTCGCAAAGAACACCGCGGACAGGCGTGCGTAGTACACCATGCTGGCCGCGACAAAGGCATAGGCTACATAGGGATGCAGTGCAAACAGCATGCCGACCAGGCTCAGCATGATGAGCGGGATGGCGATGAAATGGATCAGTTCGTTGCGCGGGTTCTGGTGGCTTTCGCCATAGTGCGCCAGCAATTGGTCAACCTTGCGCGGTCCGGCAACGGCATCGGGGATGTCCGCTATGTCGTTCATGTATGTCTCCAGCGGCGGGGATCGCCTATGGGCGGATTTTCCGCCAGGCCGCCAGAACCGGAGCGGCGATTTACACAAGGTAACGCAGGCCGGGAGTGGCCTGCGAACTTTGTACTTAGCGGCTGTGCTTGCCGATCAGGTCGGCGTGATTTTCGCGGTCTTGATAATCCGGCTCCAGCGGTCTATTTCGCTTTTCAGGAAGCGGCCGAATTCTTCTGAACCCTTTTGTGAGACACGAAAGCCTTGCTGCTTGGCGCGCTCTTCCACTTCCGCGCTGTACATGATCTTGATCATCTCGCGTGAGAATTTATCCACGATGTCATCCGGTGTCTTGGCCGGGAGCATGGCGCCCGTCCAGTTTTCGACAAAGAGGCCAGTCATACCGGCCTCGAAAGCAGTCGGGACATCAGGCACCCCCGGGTGCCGGCCCAGGCTGCAGATCGCGATCGCGCGCAGTTTTCCACCTTTGACGTGAGCGATCGATTCCGGATAGTTGGAAAAAATCACGTCCAGCTGGCCACCGATCAGGTCGACCATCGATGGCGCGCCGCCGCGGTAGGGCACATGGATCATCTTCGTTTTGTTCAGCTCGCAGAACAAGGCCATGGTCAGGTGTGCCGGAGTACCGTTGCCGCTCGAGCCCGCGCTCAGCTGCTTGGTTTTAGACACCGCCATCAGGTCCTTGAAGTCCTTGATCGGACTGGCAGCGGGAACAACCACAAGCATCGGCGAATTGGCCAGCAGGGCGACAGGGCGCAGGTCCTTGGTGAAACTGTAAGCCGCATTGGGATAGAGAGACACGTTCGCGGCGTGCGTCAACGTGATGGCCAGGATGGTATTGCCGTCGGGTGGTGATTTGGCGACCAGTTCGGCGCCGATCTGCGCGTTTCCGCCGGCCTTGTTTTCGACAATCACTGAAGTTTTCCACGCTTCAGACAGCTTTTGGGCGACCGTGCGGGCCATCATGTCGGTCAGGCCACCGGGCGTGAACGGGACTACATACTTGATGGTGCTGCCTGGTTTGGGAAAGGTCTGTTGGGCCAGTCCCAGGCCCGGAACGCCCGTCAGGGCTGCACCTGCTGATGCCAATACGATGTCGCGACGTTTCATGCCTGCTCCTGTTGATTGAATAATTGTTAACCCACTAACTGATCCAACTGAGATTTGAGTGCATCGGGAATGCTGAGTCCCGTCTGTAGTGCTTTCGTTTCGAGCGCGAGGCGCCGCGCGCCGGCCAAGCGTACGCCGTCATCCAGCAGCATTTCGGCGATTACGGTTTCCATGCGTTCAAAATAAGTGTCTGTGCCTGCAAGCGCGCCCGGGTCAATCAGGATGAAAGCCTGGCCGATGCGCGGCTGATTACCTTCATCGACAAAAAACGATGATGCCTCAAAAGCAAACTGCGCGCCAATCACGGCTGTCACCAACAGCTCCACCATCAACGCCAGCATGGAACCTTTGGGGCTGCTCACGGCACCCAGCGGTAGCATGGAGCCCTCCAGGGCCGCCTGTGCGTCCGTTGTGGGCCGGCCTTGTGCATCCAGCGCCCAGCCCAGCGGAATGGCCTTGCCTTCCTTGGCCGCAACCATGACCTTGCCGCGCGCTACTTCGCTCAGTGACAGGTCAATCAACAGGGGGTCGGCATTCCTGCGGGGAAACGCGGCGGCAATCGGGTTGGTCCCAAAGACCGGGTGCTTGCCGCCTGCCGCCGGCATGGCCGCCGGCGCATTGGCAAAGCCCAGGCCCACCAGGCCCGCATCGGTTGCGGCGCGCAGGTGGTCCACCAAGACGCCGCAATGGTGGCTGTTGGTCACTCCGGCAAAACACACGCCCAGTTCCCGGGCGGTTGTGATGGCGGTGGAGATTGCCAGGTCGCAGGCGGGGAAGGCGAGGCCCTGCCTTGCATCCACCAGCACGGCCGCACCTTTTTTGTGCGCCACGACGGCGACGGCATGGCCGTCTGCCCGGCCGTTGCGAAGATGGGTGGCGTATTGCGGCACGCGGCTTAAACCATGCGAAGCGAGCCCTTGCGCTTCGGCGCGAACCAGTGCTCTCGCGGTGGTGGCCGCCATGGCCTCCGCCGCGCCCGCCTTGCGCAGCGCCAGCGTGGCAAGACGGGTTGCTTCCTCAATAGACAGTTGGACCATTACTTCAAGTTCTCCAGCACCTTGTCTGCAATCATGAACGATACGCGTTCATTTGATTGCATGCTGACACCCGAAATGTGTGGTGTAAGCAACAGGTTGGGGCAGCTTTGCAAGGCCGCGCTCATCGGCAGGGGCTCGACGTCAAAGACATCGATGGCCGCACCGCCCAGGTGCCCCGACCGCAGTGCCGCGCTGACAGCTGCGATGTCCACGATGTGGCCCCGCGACGTATTGATCAGCACGGCCCCTTTTTTCATCCGGCCGATGCATGCCGCGCTAAACAGCCCGCGCGTCGTATCAACCAGGGGCACGTGCAATGTGACGGCATCCGCGTTGCTGATGAGTTCGTCCAGCCCGGCATAACGAACGCCGGCCTGCGCGAAGAGGGGCGCATCGGGCGCCAGCATCGCGTCGTAAGCGATCACTTGCATGCCAAGGCCGCGCGCCAGCCGCGCCGTGGTCTGGCCTATGGAGCCGAAACCTATGATGCCCAGCGTCTGCCCGGCGGTTTCGCGCCCGTTGCCCAGCGCCGCCCGCGGCCACTCGCCGGCGGCCACCGCCGCGCTGGAAGCAAAGGCGCCGCGCAGCAGCAGCATGGTGCTGGCGATCACGTATTCGGCCACGCTGAGGGCATTGGCGCCGGTGGCGGGGATCACCTTGATGCCTTTGGCTTCGCAGGCCGGCACGTCGATGTTGTCCAGCCCGACACCGAGCCGGCCCACCACCTTGCAGTGTGTGAGCGCTGCGAGCAGCTCGCCGCGTACCTGCGTCAGGTTGCGCACGACCAGCGCATCGGCTTTGGCCGCCTCGGCGCGCAGGCGGGTGGCATTACCCACCAGTTGCGGGTCGTAGAGCACCTCGTGTGCCGCCTCAAGCCGCGCCACGGCGCGCTCGTCCATGAATTCACAGATGACTATGCGCGCCATGCGTCCTCCGCTTTACGCTGATTCGAACAGGCGGGTCAAGACGAACTCACGGTGGCCCAGTGCCTCGGCGGCGGTCAGGCGGCCGTTGGCCGTGCGCAGCATGTTTTCCAGCAGCTTGTCGCCGGCCTGGTCCAGCGTGATCTCGCGTTGCAACAGGCCCGAGGTGTCCACGTCGATGTGCTCGCTCATCAGGCGCACGGTGCGCGGGTTCGAGCAGATCTTGATCACCGGAACGATGGCGTTGCCGATCACATTGCCCTGGCCCGTGGGGAAGAAGTGCACGGCATAACCGGAGGCTGCGCACAAGGTCACCATTTCGGCGGCGGCGCTGGATGAGTCCATGAACCACAGGCCGGGGTGCGTGGGCTTCTCGGCCTTGTCGATGACGCCGTCCACGGTGCAGACCTTGCCGATCTTCTGGATGTTGCCCAGGGCTTTTTCCTCGATGGTCGTGAGGCCGCCGGCGATGTTGCCCTTGGTCGGCTGCGAGTCTGAGAGGTCGCTGGTCTTGTGGCGGTTGATCATGTCCTGGTAGCGGTTGAACATGAACATGAACTGGTCGCGCACCGCGTCACTGGCGCAGCGGTCGGCCACGATTTTTTCGCCGCCCGTGATTTCCGAGGTCTCGCCGAAGCACAGGTAGTTGCCCAGCGGGTGCAGCTTGTCGAAGGCGTTGCCCACCGTGGGGTTGGCGCCGCAGCCGGACGTGGTGTCGGACTCGCCGCACTTGGTGGAAACCCAGAGTTCGGAGATGCCGCAGACCTCGCGCTGCTTCTCGCTGGCCCACTGCACGTATTCGCGCGCCGCCTTGGAGGCCTTCATGATGGTTTCGTGGTCGCCGTGGCCTTCGATGCCGAAGCCGATCACCGGCTTGCCGGTGGTCGCGATGCCGTCGACCACCTTTTTGGTCCAGCTGTCTTCAATGCCGATCACCACCACGGCCGCGACGTTGGGGTTGCAGCCCGCGCCTATCAGTGTGCGGAAGTGCAGCTCCAAGTCGGCGCCGAATTGCAGGCGACCGTAGGGGTGCGGGATCGCCATGCTGCCCTTGATGTTGTGGGCCACGGCTTCGGCCGCCGCATTGGACAGGTCGTCCAGCGGCAGGATGATGACGTGGTTGCGCACGCCGACTCGGCCGTTCTCGCGGCGATAGCCCAGGAATGTGGTGTCTTTGTTAATGACTGACATGAGGAATCCTTTAAAAAATTGATCGGATTGATGGTGCGCCCGGCGTAGCGAGCGGGCGGCAGGCTAGGCGCAAACCACAGCCGGGCTTTGGCCCGGCGAGGATTTGCAACGACGCATCCCGCCCGCGCAGTAGCCGGGAGCGCCATCAATCACCAGCGTTTGGTTTTGATGTTATGGACATGCGCATGCTGGCCCGCCTTGATGTTGGCGACGACCTTGCCCATGTCGATGCCGTACTTCAGCACCGTATCGCCGACGGCCATGTCCTTGAGCGCCACCTTGTGGCCTATGGGGATGTCCTGCTGGGCCTGCACGTTGATCATGCGGTCCTCGTCCATGATCCAGCCGGTCATGGCGGTTCCTGCTTTCACACCTTCCACCACCACAACGGCCACGGTGTCTTTGGCGTCATGCAATACAAAATGAATCATGGGTTCTCCATCAAGGGGCCTGGGTTAATTCGAGCCGCCAGTTTTATGGACGCCCACGACCTTGTCAATTGACTCATATATATGACTTGTACGACCCAGCCATCGGTGTTTCAATGGCGGCCGTGACCGAAAAAAAACTATCCACTCCCCTGCGCCCGCTGGCGGGCGGGGACACGCTGCCGCTGTACCGCCAGGTCAAGCGCGAGCTGCAAAAGCTCATAGAAGCTGGGCACTACGGTCCGGGTAAACCCCTGCCCAGCGAAGCCGAAATCGCCGGGATTTTGCAGGTGAGCGTGGGCACTTTGCGCCATGCGGTGGACGAACTGGTGCATGAGCACGTGCTGGTGCGCAGGCAGGGCAAGGGCACTTTTGTGGCGCCGCACACCAGTGCGCGCTTCATGTTCCAGTTTTTCCATGTGGAGCCGCGCTGGAACTTCGGTGACGAAGAAGAGGCGCTCGAGCGTGACTATCCCGAAATCGATTGCATCGCCTTTGCGCGCGAACGGGCGACCGAGTTCGAAGCCTCCGCCCTGCGCATCAAGGCCGGCGAGGCCGTGTTCAGGGTAGAGAACCGGCTCGCTTTGCGCGGCCGCGTGGTGATGCACGACAGGCTCTCGATTTCGGCGGCTCTCTTTCGCAACCTCACCGAAAAGCGCTTCGTCGAAAGGCCCAGCACGATTTACGCGCTTTACCAGACCGACTTCGGCATCACCGTGCTGCGCGCCCAGGAGCGCGCACGCGCGGCGGCGGCCGACAAGGCCACGGCTCGCGTGCTGGGCGTGGCGGCGGGCGCCCCGGTGATGGAGGTGCACCGGCTGGCCTTGACCTTTGGCGACAAGCCGGTCGAGTACCGCGTGTCGACCATCAACACCCAGGCGCACGACTACGTCAGTGTGCTGTCCAAGAAAGCATGAGCATGGACCTTGGTTTTCTGCTCGAAAAAGCCCGGCTGGCCGGCATGGAAGCAGCCATCCGCATCAAGCAGGCGCGCGCCGCCCTGCAGCCGGCGGACGTCAGCCAGAAAGCACCCGGTGACTGGGTCACACGCTTTGACCGCGAAGTGGAAGAGGACCTGCAGGAAGCCTTGCAGCAGGCCCTGCCGGAAGGCCGCTTTGTCGGCGAAGAGGGCGGCGGCGAGTTGACGGACGAGCCCACCTGGCTGGTGGACCCGATTGACGGTACGGCGAATTTTGCGCGCGGCTATCCGCAGTACGCGGTGTCGATTGCACTCTGCGTGGGCCGCGAGCCGGTGCTGGGCGTGGTGGTCGATCCTTCGCGCGACGAAGTTTTCACGGCCGCGAACGGCCTGGGTGCGTGGCTGAACGGACAGCGCATCGCCTGCGCCGGGCCGCACCTGCCGGGCCAGTGCCTGGTCGCCACGGTGTTTCCCAAACCCGGCGCGCCCTTCATGGACGACTACCTCGCCGAATTCGGCCGCGTGCTGAAGACCTTCGGGCAGGTTCGCCGCAGCGGCGCGATGGTGCTGGAGCTGGCCTATGTCGCGGCCGGCAGGGCCGACGCTTTCTGGGAGCGCGGCATGGGCGCCTGGGACGCGGCGGCCGGCGCGGTGCTGCTGCGCGAAGCCGGTGCTGTGATGCATGCGATGGACGGCCTGCCGCTGCTGGAAAGCCGCATGCTGGTGGCCGGCAGCCCGGCCGGCGCCGCCTTGCTCGAAGGCGTGCTCAAGCACCCATGAGGCGGGCATCGCCTCGCTGATCTCTTCCTGATTATTTTGACTGGGTCCCGATGATTCTCAAATGGCGCTTGCAGCTGGTTTCGTATTTCCCGGGTGTGCTGGTGTGCATGGTGATTGCGCTGGCGGCCACCTTTGTGTCCGAGCACTACGGCGGGCCGCAACTGCTGTATGCGCTGCTGATAGGCCTGGCCTTTCATTTCCTGAACAGCAACCCGCAGACGGCCAAAGGCATAGGTTTTTGCGGCCGTGTGGTGCTGAGGGTCGGCGTGGCGCTGCTGGGTGCGCGCATCACCTTTTCGCAAGTGGCCCAGCTGGGCCTGGGGACCGCGGCGGTGATCGTGCTGGCGGTGCTGCTCACGATAGGGCTGGGCCTGCTGCTGGCGCGCTGGTTCAAGTGCTCGCGCGACGAAGGCCTGCTCTCGGGCGGTGCGGTGGCGATTTGCGGCGCGTCGGCGGCGCTGGCGATTTCGTCCGTGCTGCCCCAGACCAAGGAGAACGAGCGCTTCACCTTGCTCGCCGTCGTGGGCGTCACGGTGCTGTCGACGCTGGCCATGGTGGTCTACCCCTTCAGTCTCCAGGCCTTAGGCCTGCTGCCGGGGCAGGCCGGCATCGTGCTGGGCGGCTCCATCCACGACGTGGCACAGGTGGTGGCGGCCGGCATGATACTGGGCCCGCAGGCCGGCGACACGGCGACGGTGGTCAAGCTGTTCCGCGTCATGATGCTGATGCCCGTGGTGCTGGCGGTGGCGGTGATGTACCGCAAGCATCCGGCCGTGAAGGTGCCGGAAACCGAGGTGCCGCTGGTGCCGGGCTTTTTGCTGGCTTTTGTTGTGCTGGTGATGCTGGCCAGCGCCGGCCTGATCAGCCCGCCACTGGTTCAACTGGCCGGTGATGCCTCACGCTGGATGCTGGTGACGGCGATTGCCGCCGCCGGTGTCAAGACCAGCTWCGAGGACTTGCTCAAGCTCGGCTGGAAGCCAGTGGCGTTGCTGGTCACCGAAACCGTCTTTATCGTGGTCTTTGTGGTGGCCGCGGTCTTGCTGCTGCGGCTCGGCGGCGCCTGAAGAAGCGTTCAGCCCAGCAAGGCCTGCGCAAACTCGCGCGCGTTGAAGGTTTCCAGGTCTTCAAGCTGCTCGCCCACACCGATGAAATACACCGACACGGGGCGCAGCGCCGGCGAAGCCAGGGCGCGCTCGCGGGCCCACAGCGCGATGGCGGCAAGCACGCCGCCCTTGGCCGTGCCGTCCAGTTTGGTCACGATGAGGCCCGTCAGCTGCAGCGTGTCGTCAAAGGCCTTGACCTGGGCCAGAGCGTTCTGGCCGGTGTTGCCGTCGATCACCAGCAGTATTTCGTGGGGAGCCGTGGCGTCCGCCTTTTGCACCACGCGCTTGATCTTGCGCAGCTCTTCCATCAGGTGCAACTGCGTGGGCAGGCGGCCGGCGGTATCGACCAGCACCACATCCTTGCCGCGCGCCTTGCCGGCACTGACGGCGTCGAAACTCACGGCGGCCGGGTCGCCGCCTTCCTGGCTCACGATCTCGACGGTGTTGCGGTCGGCCCAGACGCTGAGCTGCTCGCGCGCGGCCGCGCGAAAGGTGTCGGCCGCTGCCAGCAACACCGAGGCGCCTTCGCTGGCGAGGTGGCGCGTGAGCTTGCCGATCGACGTGGTCTTGCCAGCGCCGTTCACGCCGGTCACCATGATCACGGTGGGCTGGTACTGGCCAATCACCAGCGGCTGCTCCAGCGGTTTGAGCAGTTGCGCGATGGAATCCACCAGCGCGTTCTTGACGGCCACGGGGTGGGTCATGCCGCCTTCGCGCACCCTGCGCTTGACGTCGGCCAGCAGGTGTTCGGTGGCCTTGGTGCCGGCGTCGGCCATCAGCAAGGCGGTTTCCAGATCTTCGTAAAGCGCATCATCGATGCGGCTGCCGGTGAACACGGTGGAGATGCTGGAGCCGGTCTTGCGCAGGCCGGCCTGCAGCTTGCCCAGCCAGCGCTCACGCTCCGGCGCGATGGCGCCCGGGACCGGAATGGCGATGGGTGTGACCAGCGCGCTGCCTATCAACCCACCCCCGGCAGGCGCCGGCGCGGGGGCGGCCGCGTCTGCGCCGTCCGCAGCGGGCGGGGCGGCAGGGGCCGGAGAAGGCGCGGCGGCGGGGGGCGGGGATTTTTTCTTGAAAAAACTGAACATTGGGTATGCTTGCGGAGTCCTAGTGGGCTGTTGCACCATTGCGGGGCAATGTGCGGCGCCACCCAGCTATTCTATGAAACACCCCAGACAAACCCTTTTGACGCCACCAGTACCCCTTTCCCACCCTGTTTTCCGCTTTCCCCGTGTCCCGGCCCTTCTGCTGGCGCTGTGCCTTGCTGGCACCGCCTTTGCCCAGGCCGCCGCCCCGGCGCCGGTGGAAAAATTCACGCTGGCCAACGGCCTCACGGTGATTGTCAAACCCGACCACCGCGCGCCTACGGTGGCGCACATGCTGTGGGTGCGGGTCGGCTCCATGGACGAGGTGGACGGCACCTCCGGTGTGGCCCATGCGCTGGAGCACATGATGTTCAAGGGCACGCCGACGGTGAAGCCCGGCGATTTTTCCAAGCGGGTTGCCGCGCTGGGCGGCCGTGACAACGCCTTCACCAGCCGCGACAGCACCGGTTACCACCAGCAGATTCCCGCCGGCAAACTTGAAGAGGTGATGCGCCTGGAGGCCGACCGCTTTGCCCACATGCAGTGGCCCGACGAAGAGTTCAAGCGCGAGATCGAGGTGGTCAAGGAGGAGCGCCGCCTGCGCACCGAGGATTCGCCGCGCGCCATGTTGTACGAGCAAGGCACGGCCATGGCCTTCATGACCTCGCCCTACCGGCGCCCTGTCGTCGGCTGGATGAGCGACCTGGACGCCATGACGCCGGCCGACGTGCGCGATTTCCACCGGCGCTGGTATGTGCCGGCCAATGCGGCCGTGGTGGTGGCGGGCGACGTGGAAGTCGCGCAGGTCAGGAAACTGGTCGAGAAATACTACGGTGGCATCCCCGCCCGGCCGGTGCCCGTGCGTAAGCCTCGCGATGAGCCAGAGCAGGACGGCCTGCGCCGCCTCGACTACAAGGCCCCGGCGAGCCAGGCTTACGTCGGCATGTCTTTCAAGGTGCCCAAGCTGGAGCCGGCCGACCTCGCGGATGCGGTCGCCGGCGTACCGGCCTCGCCGACGGCTGCGGGTAGCCGCGACGCTTTGGCACTGACCGTGCTGGCCGCGGTGCTCGACGGCTATGGCGGTGCACGCCTGGAGCGGGCCCTGGGGCAGGGCGATAACCGGGTGTCCGACGGCGCGGGTGCCTCCAATGGCCTGATGGGGCGAGGGCCGCAGCTTTTTGTGCTCGACGGCGTTCCCGCGGACGGCAAGACCACCCAGCAGGTGGCCGAGGCCCTGCACCGCGAAGTGGCGCTCATCGCGCGGGAAGGCGTGAGCGAGGCGGAACTCAAGCGCGTCAAAACGCAGTGGGTGGCCAGCGAGATCTACAAGCTCGACTCCGTCTTCAGCCAGGCGCGCGAACTGGGCTCCAACTGGGTACAGGGCTTGCCGCTGGACGGCAGCGAACGTGTGATTGCCGGCCTGCGCCGCGTCACGGCCGCCGAAGTGCAGGCGGTGGCGGCCAAATACTTCGGCGACGACCAGATGACCCAGGTCACCTTGCTGCCGCAACCCGTAGACCCCAATCGCAAACCGCGCAAGCCGGCACTCCCCATCCGCCATGACGGCTCCTGAACCCGACACCCGAATCCTCATGAACATCGCCACGAAAAAAAGGGCTCACAGCCCTCTCACCCTCTGGGTTGCCGGCTTTTTGTGCCTGTGCCTGCAGGCAACGGCCGGCGCGGCCATCCCCATCCAGCAATGGACGCAAGCGAACGGCGCGCAGGTTTACCTGGTTGAAAGCCCGGCCATCGCCATGCTGGATGTGCAGATCGACTTCGATGCCGGCACCCGGCGCGACCCGGCCGCCCAGGCGGGCCTGGCGAGCATGACCATGACCATGCTGGACAAAGGCGTGCATGCGTCCGGACCAGAAATATGCGAGGGGCTGTGCGCTTCGGAGCCGGCGCTTGACGAGAATGCGCTCAGTGAGGCCTGGGCCGACCTGGGCGCCCAGTTCGGCGCCAGCGCCACGGGTGAGCGCCTGGGTTTTTCGCTGCGCTCCCTGACCGATCCCGAATTGCTCGACAAGGCCGTGGCGCTTGCGGCGCGCCAGATCGCCGAGCCGTCCTTTCCCAACGCCATCTGGCAGCGTGAACGTGAGCGCATGGTGGCTTCGCTCAAGGAGTCCTATACCCGGCCCGGCAGCATCATTGCCCGTGCCTACGCCAAAGCGGTTTACGGCACTCACCCCTACGGCTACGAAGTGACGGAGGCCACGCTGGCGCGCATCAGCGTGGCCGACATGCGCGCTTTCTACAGTGTCGGCGTGGCGGCTTGCCGCGCGCGCGTCAGCATGGTGGGCGCCGTGACGCGCGCGCAGGCTGATGCGATCGCGGCGCGCCTGTTGTCGCGCCTGCCGCAGGTGGCGTGCGCCGGCCTGCCGCCCTTGCCGGAGGTGGCCGAAGTGGCGCCGCTGGCCCAGGCCGAGGAAAAGCGCATTCCCTTTGATTCGGCGCAGGCCCATGTGCTGATAGGCCAGCCCGGCTTCAAGCGCGCCGACCCGGATTATTTCGCGCTGACCGTCGGCAACTACATCCTGGGCGGCGGCGGGTTTGTCTCGCGCCTGACGCGGGAAGTGCGTGAAAAGCGGGGGTTGACTTACGGCGTTACCAGCTATTTCTCGCCCGGCCTGCATGCCGGCAGCTTCACCGTGAGCCTGCAGACGCGGCCCGACCAGGCCGACCAGGCGGTGAAGCTGGCGCGTGAGGTGGTCAAGGACTTTGTCGCCGATGGCCCCACCGAGGCCGAACTGAAGGCCGCCAAGGACAACCTCATAGGCGGTTTTGCGCTGCGCATCGACAGCAACCGCAAGCTGCTGGACAACATCGCGAGCATCGCCTGGAACAAGCTGCCGCTGGATTACCTGGACACCTGGACGCAGCAGGTGGACAAGGTGACGGTGGCCGACATCAAGGCCGCTTTTGCGCGCAAGCTGCAGCCTGAGAAAATGGTCACTGTTATCCTCGGCGCCGCACCATGAAATACACCCCCGCACCCACAGAAACCCCCGCCGGCAAAAAACCGCGTCCCAAGGGCGGCAAGGTGGTGGGCCGCAAGACCGTGCCGCCCGGCGAAATTCGCATCATCGGCGGGCTGTACAAACGCACCAAGCTGCCGGTGCCCAGCAAGCCCGGCCTGCGTCCCACGCCCGACCGCGTGCGCGAAACCTTGTTCAACTGGCTGGGCCAGGACCTGACGGGCTGGCGCTGCATGGACGTGTTCGCCGGCACCGGTGCGCTGGGTTTTGAGGCCGCCTCGCGCGGCGCCGCCGACGTGCTGCTGTGCGAGCAGGACCCGGCCCTGGTGCTGCAGCTCAAGGCGGTGCAGGCCAGGCTCAAGGCCGACATGTGCCGCATCGAGCGCGGCGACGGGCTCAGTGCGCTCAAGCGCGTTTCCCCCGGCAGCCTGCAACTGGTGCTGCTGGACCCGCCCTTTGAGTCCATGCTGTTCGAATCCGCGCTGCAGGCCGCGGCGCGGGCCATAGGCCCGACCGGCCTGGTGTACCTGGAATCCCCCAAAGCCTGGACTGACGAGGAATTGCTGCCACTGGGCCTCAAGCTGCACCGCAACGGCAAGGCCGGCGCCGTGCATTTCCACCTGCTGGCCGGGCTGGGCGCGCCCGCGGCCTGATACCGTTCACGAGTCCGGCGGCCTTGCCTGCCGCGTGGTTACAAGAGACCAGCCGGCCGGTTGCAGCGGTGGGGCGGGCATAATTCCAGCATGGCCACCCCGCGCATCGCTGTCTATTCCGGCACTTTTGACCCTTTCACGCTGGGCCATGGCGACGTGGTGCGCCGCGCGGCTGGGCTGTTTGACCAGATCGTCATCGCCGTGGCCGCAGCCCACCACAAGAAAACCCTGTTCTCGCTGGAGGCCCGCGTGGCGCAGGTACAGGCCGAAACAAGGGGCATTGCCGGCGCGGCCGTGCTGCCTTTTGACGGCCTGATCATGGATTTTTGCGCGGCGCAAAAGGCCTCGGCCGTGGTGCGCGGCATCCGCAACCTGACGGATTTCGACTACGAGGCCCAGATGGCGGCCATGAACCGCAAGCTGCGCCCGCAGGTGGAAACCGTGTTTTTGCTGCCTGACGCGCCGCTGCAATGCATCAGCAGCACGCTGGTGCGCGAGATCAGCAAGCTGGGCGGCGACGTAGCCCAGATGGTGAGCCCCGCGGTGGCGACAGCCCTGGCGGCCGCGCACCGGGCGGCGAAAGGAGGCTGAACATGGCCTTGATGATCACCGACGAATGCATCAACTGCGACGTCTGCGAGCCCGAATGCCCCAACCAGGCTATCTACCTGGGCCAGGAAATCTACGAGATCGATCCGCACAAATGCACCGAATGCGTCGGCCATTTCGACGAACCGCAGTGCGTGCAGGTCTGCCCCGTGGCCTGCATTCCCCTGAACCCGCAGCACATTGAAACGCGGGAAACTCTGTGGGAAAAATACCAGCGCCTGCAGGCCGTGATTCCTATCGTGACAGCCCGTTGAGGGCTTGATCCTCAGTCTTCCGATTCGGGCTCGACGACTTTGCGCGGCGGTTTGGGCCGCGGCGGCGTGCTGGTGTGAATCATCATCGTGGCCTTTTCCATCTCGCCCTTGAGCAGTTCCGGCACGGCTTTGATGCAACGGGCGATGCAGTCCTCGATCGCCACGCGGTGCTCCTGCGAAGGTTTTTTCAGCACCCAATTGACCACCTCGGCCTTGACGCCGGGGTGGCCCACGCCTATGCGCAGGCGCCAGTAGTCGGGCGTGCCCAGCTGCGCGTGGATGTCGCGCAGGCCATTGTGGCCGGCGTGGCTGCCGCCGAACTTGAGCTTGACCTGCCCCGGCACGATATCCATCTCGTCGTGCGCGACCAGCACTTCCTCAGGCGCGACCTTGAAAAACCGCGCCAGCGCCGCGACCGACTTGCCCGACACGTTCATGAAAGTCAGCGGCTTGAGCAGCCAGACGTTCTGGCCGTTCACCGTGATGCGGGCAACCTGGCCGTGATAGCTTTTTTCGAGGCTCAGAGGGGCCTTGAGCTCGCGCGAGAGGGCGTCTATCCACCAGAAGCCGGCGTTGTGGCGCGTGGCTTCGTATTCAGGGCCGGGATTGCCCAGGCCGACGAACAATTTGATCATTTGGAGATTTCCATCCGCTCGATTCTAGGTGCGCATAGCCCGGCGTTTTGCGGAGGCTTGCGGTTCAGATTCGCCGTGGCAAGAAAAACGGCCCTTGTCCCGCAAGAGGACAAGGGCCGTGGGCCTTTTCAGGCCTGCGCGCGAAGTGGATTACTTCTTGGCGGCAGGCTTGGCGGCGTCAGCCTTGGCGCCGGCTTTGGCTTCCTTGGCGGCGGCGGCCTTGGCGGCTTTCGGGTCCACCGGTGCGGCTGCTGCAGCGGCTGCTGCGGCATCGGCCTCGGCTTCGTCGGAAACGGCGGACACGGACACCAGAACCGGGTTTTCCTGGCCCTTGGCGACAAACTTCACGCCCTTTGGCAGCGTGATGTCCTTGACGTGCAGAGGCGAGCCCTTCTTCAGGCCCTTCAGGTCGACGGCGATGAATTCGGGGATGTCGGCCGGGAAGCAGGAGACGGTCAGCTCGGTGATCACGTGGTTGACCAGGCAGTTCTCGGTCTTGACGGCCGGCGACTCTTCTTCACCGCTGTAGTGCACGGGCACCTTGACGGTCATCTTGGTCTTGGCTTCCACGCGCTGGAAGTCGATGTGCAGGATCTGCTGCTTGTATGGGTGCATTTGCAGGTCGCGCAGCAGAACTTTTTGTTCTTTGCCGGCCAGTTCCATCTCGAGGATGGAAGCATGGAACGCTTCTTTCTTGATGGCGTGGAACAACGCGTTGTGATCGAGTTCGATCAGCGTGGGTTCACCGGTGCCACCATAAACAATACCGGGCGTGCGGCCCGTGATGCGGAGACGGCGGCTCGCACCCGTGCCCTGCTTTGCGCGCTCAAAAGCGACGAATTTCATAATCAACTCCAATAAAGAACGGACCGCGACCAGTCTCGTTCTGGTTTAAAAAGCTGCTTTTGCCTCATGACAAATATCACGGGGCGAGGGCAGCTACCTTTTGGTCTCAGATCAGAACAGGTTGTCCTGGTCCGAAAACAAACTCATGACCGACTCTCCCTTGGCGATGCGCTGTATGGTCTCAGCGATCAGCGGCGCCACGGAGAGCTGGCGAATCTTCTTGCAGCCTTCTGCATTGGGGCTCAGCGGAATGGTGTTGGTGATCACCACTTCATCGAGCGCGTCGCCCTTGGCGATGCGGTCTATGGCCGGGCCCGAAAAAATCGGGTGCGTGCAATACGCGTAAACCTTCTTGGCGCCGCGCTCCTTGAGCACTTCGGCCGCCTTGACCAGCGTGCCGGCCGTGTCGATCATGTCGTCCATGATCACGCAGTTGCGGCCTTCGATGTCGCCGATCACGTGCATCACTTCCGACACGTTCGCCTTGGGGCGGCGCTTGTCGATGATGGCCATGTCGCAGCCCAGCTGTTTGGCCAGCGCCCGGGCCCGCACCACACCGCCCACGTCGGGCGAAACGACCATCAGGTCGGCGTAATTCTTCTGGCGCAAATCGCCCAGCAGCACCGGCGACGCATAAATGTTGTCGACCGGGATGTCGAAAAAGCCCTGGATCTGGTCGGCATGCAGGTCCATCGTCAAGACACGCGACACGCCCACGGCCTGCAGCATGTTGGCCACCACCTTGGCCGTGATCGGCACACGCGCCGAACGCGGGCGGCGGTCTTGCCGCGCATAGCCGAAATACGGGATCACCGCGGCGATGCGCTCGGCCGAAGCCCGCTTCAGCGCGTCGACCATGATGAGCAATTCCATCAGGTTGTCGTTGGTCGGCGCGCAGGTCGACTGAACCACAAACACATCGCGAGCCCGCACGTTCTGCTGAATCTCTACGGTGACCTCGCCATCCGAAAAACGACCCACATGGGCCGCACCCAGCGAAATGCCCAGGTGCTGGGAGATCTCAAGGGCCATGCTCGGGTTGGCATTGCCGGTAAAAACCATGAAGTCGGGATGGTGCGTTTGCATGTGGGGCCCAGCTGCTACAAGGACTTGAACGTGGCTGAAATTTCTGATCGAAGCAAAATACGCACGGGGACAACACGTGGCAACGGGGCTTGGCAGTGAGCGCCGCTTGCCTGCCGTGTTTCCAAAAACACACAGACCCGCTGATACACATCATGCGGGTCTGTCAGGAGTCATGCGGGCCCGCGCCGGGCGGGTCCGCAACACCGGGGCTGTGGCCCTCAGTCTTAAATTTGGCAGGGGTGGAAGGATTCGAACCTGCGAATGCCGGAATCAAAATCCGGTGCCTTAACCAGCTTGGCGACACCCCTACACAGGACAGTTGTTGTTGCCAACAACAGACCTATAACTTATTCATTTATGGTCGCTTGGAAACACATTTCGAGAGCGGTTATTTTACCAACCGGCCAGGGGATGCGCCTCCAAATTACCGCATTTGCGGACTTTCCAACCCTCAGGCAATCCTGAGGTATCCGGCAAATCCATTTCATGCGGCAGTTGCGCAAATACAGCACTTCCGGAGCCGGTCATGCGCCCTTGAAGATGTCTGCTTTTGAGCCAATCGAGCGATTGGCCTATCTGCGGGCACATCTCCTGCGCTACCGGCTGCAAGTCGTTGCGGCCGAATCCGAAATCAAACGATTTCGACTGGCCTTCAGCATTTGCAGCAAAGCCTTGGATTGTAGCAGTTTCTGTGTCGCGTTTGAGCCCGGGCGCGCTGAAAATACCTTGCGTAGGGAGCCCGGCCGCCGGTTTGACCACCAGGAAACGAGCCGACGGCAAGGCCAGCGGCGTGATTTTTTCGCCTATGCCCTCCACCCAGGCATGGCCGCCCGAGAGAAAAAAGGGCACGTCGGCACCCAGCGAGAGGGCCAGGGCATGCAATTCTTGCGGCGGCAGGCGCACGCCCCACAGCCGCTGCAGGGCCAGCAGGCAGCTGGCCGCATCCGATGAGCCGCCGCCCATGCCGGCCTGTGAAGGAATCCGCTTTTGCAGGCCGATGTGGACGCCCAGCGAGGTGCCGCAGGCGGCCCGCAACGCCCGCGCGGCCCGCACCGCAAGGTCGTCCGCGGGCAAAGCTTCTACCGTGTGGCCGTCCGTTTCCAGGTCCTCCCGACTGATCCGGCCGTCGGTGCGCAGCTCAAAGTGCAGGGTGTCGCACCAGTCGATCAGCATGAAAACGGACTGCAGCAGGTGATAGCCGTCAGACCGGCGGCCGGTAATGTGCAGAAAAAGATTGAGCTTGGCGGGTGCCGGCACGTCATACAGGGCCTTGAGCGGCGGCACGGTGCCTGAGGAGGGAGCGATGGAGGCCATGAAAAAAGCGACGACCGGGCAGGGCGGCGGAGTAATTACTGGTCAAGCACGACACGCAGGTCGGCTTGCGGCGCCGGCTGGGACCTTTTGGCCGAGATGCGGCCTTCCTGGTGGCGCGAAAGGTCTGCCGACCAACCGGCGGCGGCGGCATTGTCGCCGCGCAGCCAGGCAAACAGCGCATCTATCGGCACGGCAGCGCCCGTGGCCTGGGCCATCAACTCATCGACGGAAGCAAAACGCTGGACTTTGCCGCCGCCCGAGTCCAGTACCGCTTCGCCGGGCGACCAGCGCAGCACGCCCAGCACATTGCCCAAGGGACTGATCAGCGTGAGTTCACCTCGTTCGGCCCGGCCTTTGAGTTCGAAGCTGGCGGAAAAAGACTGCGCCGGCTCGCTCTGCACCTGCAGGCTGATGCGGCCGGTCCAGAAATCGTTTTTCGGCCCATCCTGGGCCGTGGCCCTGGGCATCTGCGCGCAGCCGGCAATGAAAAACACGGTGAAGAGGGTCGCAAAAACAAGAGCCAGCCGGGCCAGGCGCATATGAAGGGTGAGCGGCAAGATGGATGTCCCGGCTTACAGCTTCACGCGCAGGCGCTTGAGCGTTTCCTGCAGCGTTTCGTTCTCGGGATTGAGCAATCGGCCTTCCTTCCAGATGGCGATGGCGCGGTCGCGCTGGCCCATGGCCCATAGCACTTCGCCGAAATGCGCGGCGATCTCCGCATCGGGTTTGGCCTTGTAGGCGGCCTCGAAGATCTGCGCGGCTTCTGCCTTGTTGCCCAAGCGGAATTCCACCCAGCCCAGGCTGTCCCGGATAAACGGGTCGGCGGGGGCAAATTCCAGCGCCTTGCGGATCAACTCGCGCGCCTCGGGCAGCCGCACGCTGCGGTCGGCCAGCGAGTAGCCCAGGGCGTTGTAGGCGTGGTGGTAATCGGGCTTGAGCTGGATGACCTTGCGAAGCAGGCTTTCCATCTCATCGAGCTTGCCCAGCTTTTCGGCCATCATGGCCTGGTCGTAGATCAACTCGGTTTCTTCTGGCGCCTTCACCAGCGCCTCGGCCAGCACCTTATGGGCCAGCTGGTACTGCTTGAACTCGCGCAGCAGGGACACTTCCGCATTGAGCTTGACCCTGGCCTCGGCCGGGTTGCGCTCGGGCAGCTTGCGGATCAGCTGGCGGCCCTCGTCGAGCTTGCCCTGGCTGGCCAGGATGGAAGCGCGCCGCGTCTGCGCCAGCGCCAGGTCGGAGGCGTTGTCAATCTTGGCCAGCCAGCTTTCCGCCGCGGCGTAATCCTTGCGTTTTTCCGCAATTTGCGAGAGAGACAAATAAGCCTGGGCCAGGCCGCGGTTGCGCTCGCCTTCGGCAGTTTGTTGCTGCGCCAGGCCGACATAGCGCTCCAGCGAGCTTTGCGCCTGCGCCAGCTGGTTGTCCTGCAGTTGCAGGGAACCCAGCACCAACCAACCCTCAGGGAGGTCGGGCTTGTCGCGCGTCACGACCTGCAACTGGGCGGAAGCCTCGGCATAACGCTGGGCGTCCAGCAGCGCCCGGGCATAACCCATCCTGATTTCAGGCATGGCTTTGGGGTTGCCTTCGAAATAATTGCGGATCACGGTTTCCGCTTCGGGCAGCTTGGGGTCCATCAATTCAAGCGCCACCAGCGCCGGGCCTTCGGCACGTGGGGCGGTGGCCTGGCCGCGCCGGGCTGCGGCAAGCGCGCCGCTGGCATCGCCCGCGGCCAGGCGCATGCGCGCGACGGTGGTCCAGGCGGCGCCCGCGGTGGCGGGATTGCCCAGGTAGTCGGCCAGGGCCTCTTCCACCACGGTGCTGGCCAGTTTTTTGTCTGTTGCGCGGGCATACACGCGCGGTACAGACGTCAGGACGGACGGCCGCTCCACATCCGGGGCCAGTTTGATTTCGGTTTGCAGAGGCTCCACCGTGTCGGCAATCCGGTTGAGCGCCACCAGGATCTGCAGCACGTAACGGTTGGCCTCGCGCGAGGTGGGTTGGTCCTGCTTCCAGGCCCGGGCCGACTGCAGGGCGGCGTCGCCCGAGCGCGACTGCAGGGCGATGTCGGTGGCGCGCTGGTAAAGCTGGGCGTCGCCGGTTTTCCGGGCGGCATCCAGCATGAGTGCGAAGCCGGCGGCGGGCTCGCCGTCCTGCAGGGTCATTTCACCGACCAGCAGTTGGTAAAACAGGGCGCTGTCCAGAAGCGAGGACGGGGTGGATTCCTGCGCCGCCTTGGCTTCGACCAGTGTGGCGGGCGCGGCGGAAACCGGCTCGTCGGTCTGCGCCAGAGCCAGGGGTACGACAAACCACAGGCCGCTGAGGGCAAGGCCGGCAAGGCCAGATTTTTTCTTCATCGAACCATGATAATTGATGCTTCCGGGTCGCGCTCCCGCTTTACCCTGCCGCCTTGAAAGCTTTTGTGGCCGGCCTTGCGTGATGCCGTGAACCGTCCCTTGCGCCAGCTGACCGGCGCCCCTAACTGCCATCCCTATGCCTGAACTGCCGGAAGTCGAAGTCACCCGCCTGAGTTTTGCGGACCGCATCGCGGGCGCGCGCATCGAGCGGGTCGAAATGGGCAAGCCCCTGCGCTGGCCGTTGGGCTGTCAGCCGCGCCAGCTGGTCGGCCGGCAAGTGCTCGCGGTTCGCCGGCGCGGCAAATACCTGCTGGTGGACTTGAGCGACGGCCTGTTGATGATCCACCTGGGCATGTCCGGCAGCGTGAGTTTTGGCGCCGGCTTTCCCGCGCCGGGCAAGCACGACCACTTCGACATGGTGACCAGCCTGGGAACCCTGAGGCTTAACGACCCGCGCCGTTTTGGTGCGGTGGTCTATGCCAGTGGCGAAAACGCCCCGGCCGCGCAAAAGTTGCTCGGCCGCCTGGGTGTGGAGCCGCTCAGCGACGCGTTTGACGCGGCCGGTTTCCACCAGGCACTCAAACTGCGGCAAACGCCCATCAAACAAGTCCTGCTGGGCGGCGAGGCGGTGGTGGGCGTCGGCAATATTTACGCCTCCGAGGCCTTGTTCCTGGCGGGCATACGGCCCACCACGCGGGCCAGCCGCATCAGCAAGCCGCGCGCGGCGTTGCTTCACGCGGCCATACGCCAGGTGCTGGCGCAGGCTGTTACAAAAGGCGGCAGCACCTTGCGGGACTTTTCGAATGCCTGGGGCGAGTCGGGCTATTTCCAGCTCGAAGCCATGGTCTACGACCGGGCCGGCCAGCCTTGCCGGGTTTGCGCCGCGCCCGTCAAAAGCATCCGCCAGGGCCAGCGCTCGACTTTTTATTGCGCGACCTGCCAGAAACCCTGAACCCGGATACGTAGAGGCGCCAATAGGCCTTTCGGGGCGGCGATGCTATATTGACCGATCACACTTAACGGAAGACCGATGTCTTTTAACGAACAATTTGACCAGCATGGCCAGTGGCGGCGTGAATTTGCGCTTCGCCTGAAGCTGCTTGCCGAGTGGATGAAAGACCATGACCTGCTCGACGCGGCCGTTGAGGAGCGTTTGCAGCGGCTGGAGTCCCAGGTGCGTTCCGACAAGGTCATGGTGGCTTTTGTGGCGGAATTCTCGCGCGGCAAGTCCGAGCTGATCAACGCAATCTTTTTTGCCGGCTACGGCCGCCGCATCATGCCGGCAAGCGCCGGCCGCACCACCATGTGCCCGACCGAGCTCGGTTACGACGCGGACGTGCCGCCTTGCCTGCGCCTGCTGCCCATCGAGACGCGTTTGCAGAAACAGGCGCTGATGGAGTGGCGCTCGGCCCCCGAAAAGTGGACCCGGCTGGACCTGGACGTCAACGACCCTGCCCAGCTGGCCCAGGCCCTGGAAAAAGTCGCCGAAGTGCGCCATGTCACCAAGGACGAAGCCCGCGCGCTCGGCTTCTGGCACGACAACAGCCCGGACGACAACCCGCTGGCCGGCCCCGACGGCCTGATCGAAGTGCCCAAGTGGCGCCATGCCCTCATCAACATCGCTCATCCGCTGCTCAAGCAGGGGCTGGTGATCCTCGACACGCCCGGCCTGAACGCCATAGGCGCTGAGCCCGAACTGACGGTGAGCCTGATCCCCCAGGCGCACGCCGTGGTGTTCATCCTGGCCGCCGATACCGGCGTCACCAAGTCCGACTTGGCCATCTGGCGTGAGCACCTGATCACCGAGGGCGAGGGCAGCGACGCGCGCCTGGTGGTGCTCAACAAGATAGACACGCTCTGGGACGCGCTGAGCACGCCCGAGCAGATCAAGGCGCAGATCGACCGGCAACGCGCGACCTCGGCCGAGATCCTGGGCCTGCCGGAGTCCCAGGTCATCCCTGTCTCGGCCCAGAAGGGCCTGGTGGCCAAGGTGACCCGCGACAAGGCCTTGCTGGAAGCCAGCCACCTGCCGGCGCTCGAGCTCGCGCTGGGCCAGGGCGTGATGGGCCAGCGCCAGAAGATCCTCCGCTCGGCGGTGGCCGCCGGCATCGGCGAACTCCGCACGGAAGCCGGACGGGCCATGCACATACGCCGGCGCGACCTGGCCGAACAGATGATCGAGCTGCGCGGCCTGCGCGGCAAAAACGTTTCGGTGATCAAGCACATGCGCAGCCGCATCGAGCAGGAACAGGCCGAGTTCGACACCAGCGGTTCGAAGATCCACGCGGTGCGCTCGGTCCACCTCAAGATGCTGCGCGACCTGTTCAACCTCCTCAGCACGCCGACCCTCAAAGCCGAGCTGGCTGAGCTCACGCAGGCGCTGAAGCAGCCGGGTATCAAGCTGGGCGTCAAAAAAGCCTACGGGCAGACCTTCTCGCGCTTGCGCGAGGGCTTGCAAAAGTCCCAGATCCTGAGCGGCGAAATCCAGTCCATGCTGACCGCGTCCTTCCGCCAGCTCAATGCCGAATTCAGTTTCTCGCTGCAGGCGCCCAAAGAGCCGGAACTGATCCGCTACGAGCACGACCTCGAGCTGATAGAGCGCAGCCACCTGCAGTACCTGGGGCTGAGCAATGTGATCAAGCTGTCCCAGGCGGACTTTTCCGAGCGTCTGGTGCGCGCGCTGGCCACGCGCCTGCGTGTGGTCTACGAGACGGCTCTCGGCGAGGTCGAGCTCTGGAACAAATCTGCAGCCTCGCAACTGGACGCCCAGTTGCGCGAGCGGCGCCGCAATTTCGGGCGCAGGCTGGAGGCCATTGAGCGCATCCAGCAGGCGGCATCGGGCCTGGACGAGCGCATCGCCGAGATCGACGAGCAGGAAGGCGTGCTCAACGAGCTGGACAACAAGCTCACCGAGCTGACCGCCCATCTGATGGGTGGCACTTCTGCGCAAGACAAGGCGCAGGCCGCCGCGGCCGTCCAGAATGCGGCTGTTCCCGAGGCAGCCTGAGCTTTGCCGGCAGGTCAATCAGCCATCCAGCGCCTTTTCCCCCTCAGGGCGCAAAGCCGGTGATGAAGCAATCCGCCTTGCAAACCCTGCCTCCCGGTTTTTCCGGGGAAATCGTGCGCTGGCAAAGCACGCATGGGCGCAATAGCCTGCCCTGGCAGAACACGCGCGACCCTTATCGCGTGTGGCTGTCGGAGATCATGCTGCAGCAGACCCAGGTCGCCACAGTCCTCGATTACTACGCGCGCTTTCTTGAGCGCTTCCCCACGGTCGCCGAACTGGCCGCCGCGAGCGAAGACGAGGTGCTGGGCCTGTGGAGCGGGCTGGGCTACTACAGCCGGGCGCGCAACCTGCATCGCTGCGCCAAAGATGTCATGGCCTTGCACGACGGGCAATTTCCGGGCACCTCGGAGCAATTGCAGACATTGCCCGGCATAGGCCGCTCAACGGCGGCAGCCATTGCCTCTTTCTGCTTCGCCGAGCGTGTCGCCATCCTGGACGGCAACGTCAAGCGGGTGCTCACCCGGGTGCTGGGTTTTTCCGCCGACCTGGCGCAAGGCGCCAATGAAAAAGCACTGTGGAACCATGCAACGGAACTGCTGCCCACGCGCAAGCTGGCGGACACCATGCCGCGCTATACCCAAGGCCTGATGGACCTGGGCGCGACGATTTGCGCCGGGCGCCAGCCGCAGTGTCTGCTGTGCCCGGTTCAGAAGCTGTGCCGCGGTTTTGCCGAAGGCGACCCCGGCAAGTATCCCGTCAAGACACGCAAGCTCAAGCGCAGCGCCCAGGGCCTGAGCCTGTTGTGGGCGCAGCGGCCCGACGGCTCGGTCTGGCTTGAAAGGCGTCCCGGCCGGGGCGTCTGGGGCGGCCTGTATTGTCTGCCGGTATTCGACAGTGACGACGAGCTGAAAGCGGTGCTGCCGCCCGGGCTGCAATCGCGGCTAGCTCCCTTGCCGCAATTTATGCATGTGCTCACCCACAAGGATCTGTATTTGTCGCCGTGGGTCGCGGGCTTTGGCGCCGGCCAGGCGCTGCCCAAGGCCGTGGTGTCGGAAGAGCGGCCGGGTGCCTGGTTTGGCCCCAGTGCCTGGCCCGCCCTTGGCCTGCCGGCGCCTATACGCAAGCTGCTCGCGCAGGACGGCTGACCGGCGTCTCTCTCTCTCAGCCGGCGTCGAGCTCGCGGTGCCGCTTCAGCGTGCGCCAATGCGGGCTGAAAGCCGTCGCCAGTTCCTCGACCAGGTAGACCGAACGGTGCTGGCCGCCCGTGCAGCCGATGGCGACCGTCACGTAGCTACGGTGGTCGCGCACCAGCGCGTTCAGCCAGTGGCTGAGGAATTGCTCGATGTGCCGGAACATGTCGCCGACCTCGGGATGCGCCTTGAGGTAATCCATCACAGGCTCATCCCGCCCCGTCAGGTGGCGCAGGCCGGACTCATAGTGCGGATTAGGCAGCATGCGCACGTCGAAAACATAGTCGGCGTCCAGCGGCACGCCGCGCTTGAACGCGAAGGATTCGAATACCAGCGTCAGCTGGGTGGTGGGCGCGGAAATCAGCGACTTCACATAGCCTTGCAACTGCGAGGACCGGATCATGCTGGTGTCCAGCACATGGGCCTGCTCGCGCATTTCGCCGAGCAGTTCGCGCTCCAGTTCGATGGCGTCTACCAGCGCGCGGTGCTGGTCGGAGGCGTCTATGCGCGACAGAGGGTGCAGCCGGCGCGTTTCCGAAAAGCGGCGCACCAGGGTCTCGGTGTTGGCGTCCAGGAACAGCGACTGCACCACCACGCCGGACTCGCGCAGCTGCCGCAACTGCTGGGGTACCAGCGGCAGCGAGGTCGCGCTGCGCACGTCCATGGCAATCGCCACCTTCTGCGCGCCGTGCTTCTGTTCCAGCGCGACGAAAGGCGTGAGCAGCTCGGGGGGCAGGTTGTCGACGCAGTAGTAGCCGGCGTCCTCCAGCGCATGCAGGGCGACGGATTTCCCCGAGCCCGACATGCCGGTGATGAGGACCATTTCCAGCGTCGCCATCACTGCCCCAGCATTTCCTTGGCGTGTGCCAGCGTGGTGCCGGAAAGGCGTTCGCCGCCCAGCATGCGGGCGATCTCGGCCACGCGCTGCTCGCCGTTGACATGGTCGACGGCGCTCAGGGTGACGCCGTTCTCGGAGCGTTTGGCGACCACCAGGTGCTGGTCGGCGCAGGCCGCCACCTGGGGCAAATGGGTGACGGCCATGACCTGGCGGTCCTTGCCCAGCTGTTTCATGAGGCGGCCCACGGTTTCGGCGACGGCGCCGCCCACGCCTGAATCCACCTCGTCAAAAATCAGGGTTTCGGCCTGCCCGAGCTGGCTGGTGGTGACGGCAATGGCCAGCGCGATGCGCGACAGYTCGCCGCCSGAWGCCACCTTGCCSACGGGGCGCGGCGTGCTGCCGCTGTGGCCCGCCACCAGGAATTCGGCTTGTTCGAGGCCGTGCTGGGCCGGTTGTTCGAGCTTGGCCAGTGCCACGTCGAACTTGCCGCCCTGCATGCCCAGGCCCTGCATGGCCTGGGTGATGGCCTTGGCGAGCTTGGGAGCGGCCTTGGCGCGGGCCTTGGACACCTGGCCGGCTTCCTCGAGATAGGCGGCCTTGGCAGCGGCTTCGTTCTTTTCAAGCTGGGCCAGGTCGGCCGCGGCATTGAGTTTTTGCAGTTCGGCCTGCCAGGACGCCAGCAGCTCGGGCAGCTCGGCCGGCGTGCGCTTGTAGCGGCGCGCCAGGCTGACCCACTGCGACAGGCGCTCGTCCAGTTCGGCCAGCCGCTGCGGCTCGAGTTCGGCATGGCGTGCATAGCCGTTGAGCGAGTGGACCGTGTCTTCCATCTGCGCCAGCGCGCCGTTCAGGACTTCCACCATGGCCTTGAACTCGGGCTCTATGTGTTCCTGGTTTTGCAGCGCGGCGATCGCGCGGCCCAGCAGCGCGTTGGCGTTGTCGTCGGATTCCTGCAATGCATCGACGGCGGTTTGCACCGCGTCGCGCAGGGCCTGGGCATTCGACAGGCGCCCGTGCTGGGCATTGAGTTCGTCCCACTCGTCGGCACCGGGCGCGAGCTTGTCGAGTTCGCCGATCTGCCAGGCCAGGCGTTCGCGTTCGCGCTGCAGGCTGTCCTGGGCGTCGCGCGCTTCCAGCAGCGTCTTCTGGGCCAGGCGCCACTGCTGCCAGCGGCGCGAGAGTTCATCCGTGGAAACGTCCGCATAGGAGTCCAGCAGGCCGCGCACCGCGTCGGGCCGCGTCAGGCTTTGCCAGGCATGCTGGCCGTGGATGTCCACCAGCTGGTCGGCGATCTCCTTGAGCTGCGTGGCGGTCGCCGCGCTGCCGTTGATCCAGGCGCGGCTTTTGCCTTGCACGTCTATCGTGCGGCGCAAGAGCAGGCTGTCGCCGCCGTCGAAGCCGGCTTGCTCCAGCCAGGCGGCCAGGCCCTTGGGGCTGTCGAACTCGACGCTGATCTCGCAGCGCGCCGCGCCTTCACGTATCACACCGGCATCGGCACGCGCTCCCAGGGCCAGTTGCAGTGCGTCGATCAGGATGGATTTGCCGGCGCCGGTTTCACCGGTGAGCACCGTGAACCCGCCGGACAGGTCCAGCTCGAGTTCGTGGACGATGACGAAATCGCGAAGCGAGATGCTTTTGAGGCTCATAAATAAATCCGTGCCGTTCAGGCCACGCCTTCATTCCAGTGAAGTTTTTTGCGCAAGGTGTCGAAGTAGCTCCAGCCCTTGGGGTGCAGAAAGCGCATCTGGTGCTCCGAGCGCCTGACGGTGATGCGGTCGCCGTGCAGCAGGCTGGCCAGCGACTGCATGTCGAAGTTGGCGCTGGCGTCCCGGCCGGCGACGATCTCAATCGTGATCTCGCCGGAGTCCGACAGCACGATGGGCCGGTTCGACAGTGTGTGCGGCGCGATGGGCGCCAGCACCCAGCCGGCAATCGAGGGATGGAGCAGGGGCCCGCCGGCGGACAGCGCGTAGGCCGTGGAGCCGGTGGGCGAGGCGATGATCAGGCCGTCGGCGCGCTGGTTGGCCACGAAGCGGCCGTCGACCTCGACGCGAAGCTCCACCATGCCGGCGGTCGCGCCGCGGTTGACCACGACGTCGTTCATGGCGGTGGCGCTGAAGACGCAGCGCCCGTCGCGCACGACCTTGGCCTGCATCATCCATCGGCGGTCTTCCTCGTACTCGCCGCGCAGCATGGGAATCAGGGTGTTCTGGTAGTCCTCGAAGGCGATGTCGGTGATGAAGCCGAGTCGGCCCTGGTTGATGCCCACCAGCGGGATGCCGAACTGCGCCAACAGCCGGCCTATGCCCAGCATGGTGCCGTCGCCGCCGACCACCAGAGCCAGGTCGCACTGGGCGCCTATGCCGGCCGCGTCCAGCGTCGGGAATTGCGTAAGGCCAGTGTTGCTGGCGGTGTCCTGCTCGATTGCCACCTCGCAACCCTGGGTGCCCAGGAAATGCGCGATGTCCTCCAGCGCCGACCGGGAACCCTGTGCGTGGTACTTGCCGATCAGTGCGACATGGCGGAATTGCGATTTCATCGGCAAATTACATCACAACATCCGCCCCAAGCTTCGTAGAATGTCGGCATGCTTGATGATCGTGCGCGGTTGCTTCTCAAGGCGCTGGTGGAGCGCTACATTGCCGATGGGCAGCCGGTGGGTTCACGCACGCTGTCCAAGGCCTCGGGCCTGGAGCTGTCCCCCGCCACCATACGCAACGTGATGAGCGATCTCGAGGAGCTCGGCCTGATCGTCAGCCCGCACACTTCGGCCGGCCGTATTCCCACGGCGCGCGGCTACCGCCTCTTCGTCGATACCATGCTGACCACGCAGCGCGACCCGTTCTCCGCCGCGGGCCAGATAGGCGCCCCCCGGCTGGCGCCCGACCAGCCGCAAAAAGTGCTCAGCAATGCGGCGCACATGCTCTCCAGCCTGTCGCAATTCGTCGGTGTGGTCATGGCGCCGCGCCGCACTTCGGTGTTCCGCCACATTGAATTTTTGCGCCTGTCCGAAAAACGCTTCCTCGTGATCATCGTGTCGCCCGACGGCGACGTGCAGAACCGGGTCATCTTCACCGAGGCCGACTACAGCCAGTCGCAACTCGTGGAGGCCGCCAATTTCCTCAATTCACACTACGCCGGCATGGCGATAGAGGAAGTGCGCGAGCGCCTGAAAAACGAGGTCGAGGCGCTGCGCGGCGAGATTGCCACGCTGATGCAGGCCGCGGTCAAGGTCAGCTCCGAAGCCATCGAATCGCGCGACGAAGTCGTCATCTCAGGGGAGCGCAACCTGCTGGCCGTCAGCGATTTCTCCGGCGACATGGGCAACCTGCGCAAGCTATTCGACCTGTTCGAGCAAAAGGCGCAGCTGATGCGCCTGCTCGACGTGTCCAGCCGCGCCGAGGGCGTTCGTATCTACATAGGCGGCGAAAGCCAGGTCATTCCCTACCAGGAGCTGTCGGTGGTGACGGCGCCTTACGAGGTCGACGGCCAGGTGGTGGGCACGCTGGGCGTCATCGGCCCCATGCGCATGCCCTACGAAAAAATGATCCAGATCGTCGACATCACCTCCAAACTGGTCAGTACGGCCCTCAGCCATAGCAAGTAGGCTCGTGAGCAGGTCCCCGCAGGCCCTTACAATCTCCCTCTTGTGTGGGGCGTTAGCTCAGTTGGTTAGAGCAGAGGACTCATAATCCTTTGGTCGAGTGTTCAAGTCACTCACGCCCTACCATTTAAATAAGCTATAATTTGAGGCTTAGCGGCTGTAGCTCAGTTGGATAGAGTACTTGGCTACGAACCAAGGGGTCGTGGGTTCAATTCCTGCCAGCCGCACCACTTTTATTAGTGATTTCAATAGCTTAGAGGCTTACCCCTCTAGGCTATTTTTCTTTGCGCAGGGCTTTTTAGTGGTTTTCCGGGGCTGTACGTCCACCAGCCGCTCCGCTATTCTGGAGGCTCATTCCGGAGGAGAAACATGGGATCACTGAACGTCGAGGACCACGGCGACTGGCTGAGTTTTGGCCTGTCGCACGCAGGCAGCACCATTCCGGTCAGGATTTCGCGCGAGGCGATGGAGGAGTTCTTCGGCGCCGTGCCGGAGCCGGACTCCCTCAAAAAGGCCTACGAGCGTGATGCTGAAATGATTCACGCCCGGGCCGCCGACATGGTCGTGGCGGGCGTCAACTACACAGCCGACAATCCCCTGACGCTGAAGATGGAAGATTTTTAGAGGCATTCACGGCCGGCCGCCATGAATGCTATGGTGGCCGGAGCATGAACAAAGCCTTTACCAAAGAAACCGATGAGTCCGAGGACGACGAGCCCGCGCTCGCCCCCTTGCCTGCGGGCGGCAAAAACTACATCACGCCGCAGGGCTATGAGCGCCTGCGCAGCGAACTGCTGGACCTGATCGACAACGAGCGGCCCAAGATGGTGGAAATCGTCCACTGGGCGGCCAGCAACGGCGACCGCTCGGAAAACGGCGACTACCACTACGGCAAAAAGCGCCTGCGGGAAATCGACAGGCGCATCCGCTTCCTGACGCAGAGGCTGGAGATCGCGGAGATCAGCAATCCCTCTATCCACCACGGCAGCGACCAGGTCTTCTTCGGCGCGACCGTGAGCTATGCCGATGACAGCGGCGCAGAGCGCATGGTGACCATCCTCGGCATCGACGAGGCCAACAGTGCCCTGGGGCAAATCAGCTGGATATCGCCCGTCGCCAGGGCACTGCTCAAGTCGCGAGTGGGGGATGAGGTGAGCCTCGTGACACCGCAAGGCTTGCAAACGCTGGAGGTGCTGAAGGTGGACTACCCGGCGCCCGACGAACGCACGGCCGGTTAAGCGGCAGGCTAGCCGGTCGACTTGGCTCGCTGAACCCGCAGGACTGAGGGTGTGCGCTTGACACTGCGCAGGGCCGAAGCCAGGTGCACGCGGTCACGCACCGCCACGCCAAAACGCAGGTCGGTCGCATCGTGCGAGGGCTCTTGCTCCATGTCGACGTGGGTGATGTCGGCCTCGGCGCTGGCCAGCGCGGCCGCAACGCGTGCCAGCACGCCCTTGCCGTTGGACACCGTGACCAGCAGGTTGGTCTCAAAAGTGCGCACCGGTTCGTCCGACCAGTCGACCGCGATGAAGCGCTCACTGTCGCGATGCTGCAGGCGCTTGGCGACGGCGCAGTCGTCAGTGTGTATGACCAGGCCCTCGCCGCGGCCCAGGTAGCCGACGATGCCGTCGCCTGGAATGGGCCGGCAGCAGGGCGCGAATTGCACCGAGGCGCCTTCGCTGCCGTCGATCACCAGGGCGCCTTGCGACACCGACTCATGGGCGGTGTAGCGCTCACGGCTCATCAGCAGCGCATTGGGCTTTTCGCCGGTCTCGGCGAGCAAGGTCACGATGCGTTTGGCGACCATGCTGGCGATCCGCTTGCCCAGGCCGATGTCGGTCAGCAGGTCGGCGCGCGTGCGGTTGCCGGTAAAACGCAGGATTTTTTCCCAGGTGCCGTGATGGGCCTCGTCGTCCTCGGGCAGGCGATCGCGCTCTATGCCCTCGGCGCGCAGCGCCTGGGCCAGCATTTTTTCGCCCAGGTCCTGCGATTCCGACAGCGCCATGGTCTTCAGGTGATGGCGAATTTTGGAACGCGCCTTGCCCGTGCGTACAAAGCCGAGCCAGCCGGGGTTGGGGCTGGAAACCGAGGCCGTGATGATCTCGATGACGTCGCCGTTGTGCAGTTCGGAGCGCAGCGGAACCTGCTCGCCGTTGACCTTGGCAGCCACGGCGCGGTGGCCCACGTCGCTGTGGATGGCATAGGCGAAATCCACGATGGTTGCGCCGCGCGGCATGGCCATGATCTGGCTTTTCGGCGTGAACACATAAACCGCCTCGGGGAACAGGTCGATCTTGACGTGGTCCCAGAACTCGGCCGCGTCACGCGTTTCATGCTGGATGTCGAGCAGCGACTGCAGCCACTGCGTGCCCAGGCGCTGCGAGGCGTCGCTGTCCGGGTCCGTGGCCTTGTACAGCCAGTGGGCTGCCACGCCGGATTCGGCCACCACGTGCATGGCCTCGGTGCGCATCTGGAATTCGATGTTCGTGCCGAAAGGACCGACCAAGGTGGTGTGCAGCGACTGGTAGCCGTTGATCTTGGGGATCGCGATGTAGTCCTTGAACTTGCCGGGCAGGGGCTTGTAGAGCTGGTGCAGCACGCCCATCGCCGTGTAGCAGGCGGTCAGGTCCTTCACGATCACCCGAAAGCCGTAGAGGTCGGTGACCTGGGCGAAGGACAGGTGCTTCTCGTCCATCTTGCGGTAAATGGAATACAGGGTCTTTTCGCGCCCCGAGATCAGCACGGGTACCTTCGCGCTGGAAAAAGCCGACTCGACTTCGCCCTGAACCCGCTTGATCACGTCGCGCCGGCGGCCGCGGGCCTTTTGCAGTGCCTTGGTCAGGGTGGCGTAGCGCCAGGGGTGCAGGTGCTGGAAGGACAGGTCCTGCAGTTCGCGGTAGGTGGTGTTCAGGCCCAGGCGGTGGGCAATGGGCGCGTAAATGTCGAGGGTTTCGCGCGAAATGCGGGTCCACTTGGCGCGCGGGACGTCGCCCAGCGTGCGCATGTTGTGGGTGCGGTCGGCCAGTTTGATCAGGATGACCCGCACGTCGCGCGCCATGGCCAGCAGCATCTTGCGGAAGGATTCGGCCTGGTTTTCCTCGCGGGTGTTGAATTCCAGCTTTTCGAGCTTGGTCAGCCCGTCCACGAGTTCGGCCACCGGGGCGCCGAAGCGCTCTATCAATTCCGGTTTGGTAACGCCGCAGTCTTCAATCGCGTCATGCAGCAGGGCGGCCATGAGGGCCTGCGCGTCCAGCTTCCATTCGGCGCACTGTTGCGCCACGGCGATCGGGTGGGTGATGTAGGGCTCGCCGCTGTTGCGCAGCTGGCCCAGGTGGGCCTCATCGGCAAAACGGTAGGCGCGGCGGACATTGTCGATGTCGGCGGCGCTCAGGTAGTCCAGCCTGGCCGTGAGCGCGGCAAAACTCGCGGCCGCGGCATTGGCGGCGGCCGGGGTCGATTTGCTGGCAACAACGGGCGAAAGCATGGCGCTCATGCCTTAAATGTATCGCGGCATGAAAAAAATCTGGAAAAAATGGACTTTAGACACTCGGAAATGAAAAAAGCACCGATATTCGGTGCTTTTTGCGAGCCTGAACAGTATTTCAGGAGGGGACTTTTTTCAGCATTTCAAGGCCGATCTTGCCGTCGGCGATTTCGCGCAGGGCGGTCACGCCGGGCTTGTTCTTGCTTTCGATCTTGGGGGCATGGCCCTGGCTCAGCATGCGCGCGCGGTAGGTCGCGGCCAGCACCAGCTGGAAGCGGTTCGGGATTTTTTCGAGACAATCTTCGACGGTAATGCGGGCCATGGTGATCTCCGGTGTGATCGATAAGGTGAAAAGCGCTGAAATCAGGGAATTTGAAGGGCCTGGAAGGTCTCGGCACGGGCGCGTCGCTGGGCCGAAAACTTGAGCCGCTGGGCATGCACAATGGTTTTCAGGTCGAAAACTGCCCGCTCAAACAACTCGTTGATTATAACGAAGTCGAATTCCCGGGCCTGGGCCATCTCGGTGCCGGCGTTTTTGAGCCGCAGCTCGATGACCTCGGGGCTATCCTCGCCGCGCCGTTGCAGGCGGGAGCGCAGTTCTTCCCAGCTGGGCGGCAGGATGAAGATCAGCACCGCATTGGCAAAAATCCGCTTGATGTTGATGGCACCCTGGAAGTCGATCTCCAGGATCACATCGGCGCCATGGGCCACCCGTTCCTCGATTGTCTGCCGCGAGGTGCCGTAGCGGTGGCCGTGCACATGGGCCCACTCCAGGAAGGCGTCGCGAGACACCATGCCGTCGAATTCCTCGGGCGACAGGAAAAAGTACTCCCTGCCGTGCTTTTCCTGCCCGCGCGGAGGGCGGGTGGTGTGCGACACCGAAGGCTGGATGCGTGAATCCAGCTCCATCAGGGCCTTCACCAGGCTGGATTTTCCCGCCCCGCTGGGGGCGGCCACGACAAAAAGGTTTCCGGGATAGTCCATGCGTACAGGTCGTTGAGTGCTTATTTATTAGAGGGGCGCGAGGGGCTGTAGGGCGTTACGGGGGCTTATTCGATGTTCTGAACCTGCTCGCGGATCTGCTCGATCAGCACCTTCATGTCCACGGAGATACGGGTCAGTTCCAGGGAGGCGGATTTGGAGCCCAGTGTATTGGCTTCGCGGTGCAGTTCCTGGATCAGGAAATCCAGGCGCTTTCCCAGCTCCCCGCCGCTGGCGAGCAGGCGGTCGATTTCGTCGAGGTGTGACGACAGCCGGGTGATTTCTTCCGCCACGTCGATCCGGATGGCGAAGGCCGTGGCCTCTGTCAGGGCCCGGTCCTGGGCGATTTCCGGCAGTGCGCCGCCGTCGGACAGGGCCATGGCCTCTTTCCAGCGCTCCAGGAAGCGGTTTTTCTGCTGCTCCACCAGCTTGGGAACCATGGGTACGGCCAGCGCGGCCAGTGCCCGCAGTTGCGCCGTGCGGTCCAGCAGCATCTCCGCGAGGCGGGCGCCTTCGCGTTCGCGGGCCGCCATCAGCTCTTTCAGGGCCTTTTTGGCCAGCTTGAGCAGTTCGTCGCTGTAGTCGTGTGGTTTTTTGTCTTCATTCGTCGCAATTCTGAGAATATCTGCGACGCTGAGCGCCCCGGCCTGAGGCAGCCAGGATTTGATGCTGTCTTCCAGCGAGCCCAGGCGCTGCAGGGTGGCTGACGAGGGCGCGCGCAGGTTGCCCGACGAGGCGCTTTCCAGCGACACCCGCACTTCGACCTTGCCGCGCTTGAGCTTGCCGGTGAGCAGTTCGCGCAGGGCCGGTTCGGCCTGCCGCAGTTCGTCGGGCAGGCGGAAGGCCAGGTCCAGGAACCGGCTGTTGACGGAGCGTATTTCGACGCCCAGACGGGAGCTGGCGTCCGGGCCCGATTCAGTTTCCGGGGCGGACTGCGCCATSCTCGATTGCACGGTTGCATAACCCGTCATGCTGTAAACTGACATTTGTAGATACGCTTTACTAGAGAGAGAACCAAGACCCAGGCCGACATTGTCACGCCCGGGCAGCCCCAAATTATGTCAAAGGTCAAGCCTGCACCGTTGCCGCCCGACACCGTGATTGGTGGCTATCGTGTTGTGCGAAAGCTTTCGGCCGGAGGCTTCGGGGTAGTTTACTTGGCCGTCGACAACGAGGGCCAGCAGGTTGCCATCAAGGAATACCTGCCGTCTTCCCTGGCCAGCCGCTCGCCGGGCGAGCTGCTTCCCCAGGTCCAGCCTGAAAAACTCTCGCTGTACCGCCTGGGCCTCAAGAGTTTCTTTGAAGAGGGCCGCTCCCTCGCCCAGATTTCCCACGGTTCCGTCGTCAGCGTGCTGAACTTCTTCCGCGAGAACGAAACYGTCTAYATGGTGATGAACTACCTGGAGGGTGGCACCCTGCAGGACTTCATCATCACGGCCCGCGAGCTCAAAAAGCAGAAGGTTTTCCGCGAGTCGACCATCCGCTCGCTGTTCGACGAAATTCTGCGCGGCTTGCGCATCGTGCACCAGCACAAGATGCTGCACCTGGACATCAATCCCGCCAACATCTTCATYACCGACGACAACCGCKCCGTGMTRATYGAYTTYGGYGCCGCCCGCGAGGTGCTGAGYAARGARGGCAACTTCATYCGCCCCATGTACACRCCCGGCTTCGCTGCGCCCGAGATGTACCGCCGCGATTCCTCCATGGGCCCCTGGACTGACATTTACGCCATCGGCGCCTGCATTTACGCCACCATGCAGGGCTACCCGCCCAACGACGCGCCCCAGCGCCTCGAAAAAGACCGTCTGTCGCTTGCCCTGTCGCGTTTGCGTGGTGTCTATTCCGATAACCTGATCGAGGTTGTAGAGTGGTGCATGTCGCTCGACCCGCTGTCCCGCCCCCAGTCGGTTTTCGCCCTGCAAAAAGAGCTGAGCCGGGAAGGCGAGCGCCGCTACACCAAGCTCACCGTCAGCGAAAAGGTTCGCCTGCAGTTTGACAACATGGTGTCCGACACCAAAAAATCCGCGCGCAAGGCCACCGGCTACGCGACCAAATTCAAATGAAATTCTCAGTCTTTCAGGTCAGCCGCAAAGGCGGGCGCGAAAAGAACGAAGACCGCATGGGCTATTGCTACACGCGCGAATCGGGCCTCTTCGTGCTGGCCGACGGCATGGGCGGCCATCCTGAAGGCGAAGTGGCGGCCCAGCTCGCCCTGCAGACCATCTCGGCGCTCTACCAGAAGGAAGCGCGCCCCGTCATTGAAGACACCACCGAATTCCTCTCCACCGCCCTGATGGCGGCGCACCACCAGATCATCCGCTACGCCAGCGAAAAAGGCATGCTGGACACCCCCCGCACCACGCTGGTGGCCGCCATCTTGCAGGGCACGGGCGCCACCTGGGTGCATTGCGGCGATTCGCGCCTTTACGTCGTGCGCGACGGTGAGCTGCTCACGCGCACCCGCGACCACTCCTACCTGGAGCAGCAAAGCGCCGGCGTGATCAAGCTCGAGCGCATCAACCGCAATATCCTGTTCACCTGCCTGGGCTCGCCCACCAAACCCGTCTTCGACGTCGCCGGCCCCGTCACCCTGCAGCAGGGCGACAAGCTGCTGCTGTGCTCCGACGGCCTCTGGGGCAGCCTCAGCGACGCCGAAATCGTGCGCCAGCTGGCCAGCAAGGGCGTGTCCGACGCCGTGCCCGACCTGGTCGAGAATGCCCTGCGCACCGGCGGCGAGCACAGCGACAACGTCACCGTGCTGGCCATGGAGTGGGAAACGCCCGACGCCTTCGAGTCCACCCGCGGTGTCTCCACCGACAGCATCATGGACGGCGTGTTCGCCTCGACGATCCAGGCCGGCGTGCTCGACACCATGGTCGACGACCTCGACGAGGCCACCATCGAACGCTCGATCGCCGAGATCAACGAAGCCATACGCCGCTCGGCCGCCAGAAAAGCCTGATACCGGGGCCGGCGCCGCAAGGCGCCTCGTTCCCTTCTCTCCTTTTCGTTTTACCTTTTCTTCCGCTTTATCTTCTCCGGCGTTTTGCCAGAAAGCCATTTCCATGAGCCAGTTTGAACGAAGCGGCGCGCGCGCCGCCGATGCCCTGCGCAGCGTGCGCATCACCCGCCACTACACCGCCTACGCCGAAGGCTCGGTGCTGATCGAGTTCGGCGGCACCAAGGTGCTGTGCACCGCCTCCGTCGAAGAAAAAGTCCCAGGCCACAAAAAAGGCAGCGGCGAAGGCTGGGTCACCGCCGAATACGGCATGCTGCCCCGCGCCACCCACACCCGCAGCGACCGCGAAGCCGCGCGCGGCAAACAAAGCGGCCGCACGCAGGAGATCCAGCGCCTGATCGGCCGCTCCATGCGCTCGGTGTTTGATCTGAAAAAACTCGGCGAACGCACCATCCACCTAGACTGTGACGTCATCCAGGCCGACGGCGGCACCCGTACTGCCAGTATCACCGGCGCCTTCGTCGCGGCGCAGGACGCCGTCAACACCCTGATCGCCGGCGGCAAGCTCACGCAAAGCCCCATCATCGACCACGTCGCCGCCATCTCGGTCGGCATCGTGCAGGGCACGCCGCTGCTGGACCTCGAATACACCGAAGATTCCGCTTGCGACACCGACATGAATGTCGTCATGACCGGCGCCGGCAATTATGTGGAAGTGCAGGGCACGGCCGAAGGCGCCGCGTTTTCGCGCAAGGAAATGGACGCGCTGCTCGTGCTCGCCGAAAAAGGCATCACCGAGTTGGTTGCGCTGCAAAAGCAGTCGCTGGCTGCCTGAGCGTCCGTCGCGTAGCTTCCGGCGCTTTTCGCCTTTCGACTTCCATGAAAAAAATCGTTTTAGCCTCCAACAACCAGGGCAAACTCGCCGAACTCAAGGCCATGTTTGCGCCTCTGGGGCTTGAACTCGTCAGCCAGGCCGAACTGGGCCTGCCCGAGGCCGAAGAACCCTTTCGCACCTTTGTCGAAAACGCCCTCGCCAAAGCCCGCCAGGCCTCGCGCCTCAGCGGCCTGCCCGCGCTGGCCGACGATGCGGGCCTGTGCGTCGAGGCTTTCGGCGGCCTGCCCGGCGTCGACACCGCTTTTTACGCCACCCGCTATGGCTACACCAAGAGCGATGACAACAACGTCAAGGCCTTGCTTGAACAGATGGCGCACCTGGCGCAGCCTTCCGAACGCCGCGCCGCGCTGGTCAGCACGCTGGTGGCTGTGCGCTCCGACAAAGACCCCGAGCCGTTGATTGCCTCCGGCCGCGTGGCCGGGCAGATCGCCGCACAACCTGTGGGCGACAACGGCTTCGGCTTCGACCCGGTGATGTTCATCCCCGAGTTCGGCAAAACCTTTGCGCAACTGCCGGTCGAGATCAAGAACGCCAACAGCCATCGCGGCAAGGCCGCGCGCCAGATGATCGAACTGATGCGCGGACAGTGGCCGCTCACCCCCTGACACTCGCCATGGCGCAGCAGGACATCCAGCACTACATGCGCAGCGGCACGCTGCGGCTGGCCGCGCTGCCGCCGCTGTCGCTCTACGTGCACCTGCCCTGGTGCATACGCAAGTGCCCCTACTGCGACTTCAATTCGCATGAAGCGGTCGGTGAGATGCCCGAGCAGCGATATATTGATGCGGTGATTGCCGACCTCGAGGCCGCGCTGCCACTGGTCTGGGGCCGCACCGTCCACAGCATCTTCATAGGCGGCGGCACGCCCAGCCTGTTTTCGCCGCAAGCCATAGACCGCCTGCTGGCCGACATACGCGCGCGCTTGCGGCTCGAGGCCGATTGCGAGATCACCCTCGAAGCCAACCCCGGCACCTTTGAGAAAGACCGCTTCAAGGCCTTTCGCGCGGCGGGCGTGACCCGACTGTCCGTCGGTGTGCAGAGCTTYRACGACGRSCACCTCAAGACCGTGGGCCGCGTGCACGACCGCGCCCAGGCCATCGCCGCGGTCGAGGAAGCCGCGCAGGCCTTTGACACTTTCAATCTCGACATCATGTACGCGCTGCCCGGGCAGACCATGGAAAGTCTGGAGCAGGACATGCGACAGGCCCTGGCCCTGCAGCCGCCCCACATCTCCATCTACCACCTGACGATTGAGCCCAACACCTACTTCGCCAAATTCCCGCCCGTGGTGCCCGAAGAAGACACGGCCTACGCCATGCTCGACAAGATTACAGAGATGACCGGGGCCGCGGGCCTGCAGCGTTATGAAGTGTCGGCCTATGCCAAGCCCGGTCACCGCTGTTTCCACAATCTCAACTACTGGCAGTTCGGCGATTACCTCGGCATAGGCGCCGGCGCCCACAGCAAGCTCAGCTTCGCGCATCGCGTGGTGCGCCAGGTGCGTTACCGCGAACCCAAGCTCTACATGGAAAAAGCCCTGGCCGGCGAAGCCGTGACGCAAGAGACCGAAGTCGGCCGTACCGACCTGCCCTTTGAATTCATGCTCAACGCCCTGCGCCTGCGGGACGGTTTCAAGCTGCAGGACTTCAGTGAGAAGACCGGCCTGCCCATCACCGCCATCCAGCAGGGCCTCGAAGAAGCCGAACGCAAGGGCTTGATAGAACGCGACTTCGTGCACGTCAAACCCACGGAGCGCGGCTTTGATTTTTTAAACGACTTGCAGTCCTTGTTCCTGGCCGGCTAAACAGCAAGCCCTTTACCGCATGGAAACTCCCGCTCTTATTTTTCTCGTTGTCAGCTGCGCCATCAGTTTCGGCCTGGGCCGGCTTTTTGTGCATTTCCGCGACAAGAAACGCAAGAAGGCGGCCGAGGAGCGCGCCGCCGCAGCACTGCGCAACCGGCCGGCCGAGCCCGAGTCGCTCAACAAGGCCAAGCGCAAACGCCAGCTTCAGCAAGCCGCCAAAGGCAAGCGCTGAACCACCGGCGCAGGGCTGCTCAACCGCAGCTGACCCGCGTCACCCGGCCCGCATCATCCACCGTAAGGTTCAGCCGCTCGGCATTGAACTCCATGGTCACCACCTGGTTGGGCCTGAGCACCCGCACGGTCTTCGCACCGGCGCGCGTGCGCGCTTCATTTTCGAGCGTGGCATCCACATTGCGCCCCATGGCGAACTGGGCCGGGGCGGCGTTGCAGCGGCTTGACACAGGTGCCGGATCGGCTGCCTGGCCGGCGGCGGGGGCGTTGCCGCAGGCGGATATCAACAGTGAGGCGGTGGCGGCAAGGGCTGCCAGTGGCATGGAACGCATGATGGGGTCCTTTCGAACGGTGGATAGATGGGCATGCTCCCGAGAGCAGATCACCTGGAGCTTAGCGCGCGAAGGCGCCGGGATATATATGGGCTCTTGCCGCTGCTTCTTGTAGGCACGGTCCTCAAAGGACACCTTGGCGCGGTCGCCGCAAACGATGCGGTTAAACTACCCGACTCGGAAGCGTGGCAGAGCGGTTGAATGCAGCAGTCTTGAAAACTGCCGAGGATGCAAGTCCTCCGTGAGTTCGAATCTCACCGCTTCCGCCACTTGCGTGGCACAAGTTCAGCCCCGCCAACAGTGCACCTCCGGTTTGGCCCGTCGCCGTAACCGCACCGCAGTGCGCTGACATCTCTCACTCGATAGCAAGGCCCACGGCAAAGCACACGTTCGCCGGTTGCCGGGGTTATTGCGATGCCTGAGCAGGCACAAATCTGTTTCCGCCAACCCTGGCCGGCCCACGCCTTTTGGCCGCCAAAGGGGATTCATAAGCCCCTCAGCAACAAACAGACCAAAAAAACCGGAACTATTACCCGGAACTATTCCCGCTACCATTTGAAAACCTTTTTCAGGGCAGTGACGAAAAGCGCGGCGCACGTCATCATGGAAACATTCAGTTACAGCGTTCTCACAACCGAATACTCCTATGACTATTCCTGCTTTCCACCCCGAAGTCGCCGAAAAGGTGGCTACCGCTTTTGTCAAGGCAACCGCCGCCCGCTGGTCGTTCCCGCGGGTGGATATGCAAGACAGGGGCACATTCATGTTGATCAGTGTGGACGCCCTGACGCCCGACGCGCAGGAAATCGAGCTACCGGTCAAAAAGTCGATCGCCCAGGCCCTGAACGAGGTGATTCCCACCCATCCTTCGCAAAAATTCGGGAACTGGATGGTGGTCTTTTTCCGCGACGGCAAGATGTACGAAACCGTGCATCCCAGCGAATTCCAGAGCTAAGCGCCCTGGCTCACTGGCGGTTCTCGCTGCCGCCCGTTTAAGGCCTTAGGTCCGCTTTAGGCGGCCGTTGTGTTGGGCTGCAACAACATTCCTCGGGTTTCGATGAAGGCAATTACCTCGGCCAGGCCGGTCTGGGTTTTGAGGTTTGTCATTACAAATGGTTTCAAACCCTTGGGCGTCGTGCGCATGCGGGTGGTGTCTTTTTTCATTACTTCCAGATCCGCACCGACATAAGGCGCCAGGTCGGTCTTGTTGATCACGAATAAATCGCTCTTCGTAATGCCCGGGCCACCCTTACGCGGGATCTTCTCGCCGGCCGCCACGTCAATCACGTAAATCGTCAAATCGCTCAGTTCGGGGCTGAAGGTGGCCGCCAGGTTGTCGCCGCCGGACTCCACGAACACGACGTCGGCATCGGGGAAATCCACCAGCATGCGGTCWATSGCYTCCAGGTTGATGGAGSMGTCYTCGCGGATSGCGGTGTGCGGGCAGCCGCCGGTYTCCACGCCCATGATGCGTTCGGCGTCGAGCGCRCCGCTCACGGTYARCAGGCGCTGGTCTTCCTTGGTGTAGATGTCGTTGGTGATCGCCACCAGGTCGTACTTCGCCTTCATGCCCTTGCACAGCATTTCGAGCAGCGTGGTCTTGCCGGAGCCCACCGGGCCGCCTATGCCCACGCGCAGGGGCGGAAGTTTTTTGGTGCGGTTGGGGATGTGGTGCAGGCTCATGGGGATACCTTGAAAATCGTGAAGAGGGGCGGCATGGACGGGTTCAGGAGCGGAACAGCCGCGAATACTGGGTTTCGTGCTGCGACGACAGGATCGCCAGCATGGGGGAGAAGGCCTGGCGCTCGCCGTCGGGCAGGCGCATCGCCGTCTCGACCGCGCCGGGGATGTCGCGGCTCAACCGGGCCAGTATGCGCTGGCCGGCGCTCTGGCCCAGGGGTACTGACTTGATCGCGGCCTGCATCATGTTCTCGGCCCAGCCAAAGGCATAGGCCAGAAGGCAGTCGCGCACGGCGGCAGCGGTTTGTGAGGCAGCGAGCGCATAGGCCACGGGATAAGTCGGCTGCATCTGGGCGCAGGCCGCGATGTGCGCGGCGCTGGCGCCTTCATGGTTGCGTAGCCATTCGAGCAATGACCGGCCCATTTGTTCGGCCTGTGCGCGCAGCTCGCTGGTCTCGCGCGTCTGCAGCACCCAGGCGTTCAGTCCGGCGATGCGCTCCAGATTCCCATCGCGCCAAGCCGGAATGGCCTGGGCGATCACGGCCAGGTCGCCGCGGGTCAGCGCCAGCTGGAGCTGGTCGCTGAGCCAGCTTGCGGCCATGGCTTCGCTTGTGACATCGCCGCATTCGACGGCCGCCTCCAGCCCTTCTGAGTAGGAGAAGCCGCCCACGGGCAGCGCGGGCGAGGCCAGCCAGATCAGCTGGAGCAGGCTGGACGCCGGCAAGGAGACCGCGGGCGATGTGGGCGTGTCCACGGGCGGGCCTAGTGGCTGTGCGGCTTGTGCTTGTGGACCTGGATGGCCACGGGCTTGGGTTCGTGTGCGTGGTCGTGATCATGGCCATGGTTGCAGCCGGGCCCATGTACGTGCGGCGCCGGCGCGGCGGTAGCGGCCGCGGCAACAGGCGCATGACTGTGCGCATGGTCCCCGTGATCGTGCCCATGCCCATGTCCGCCCGAGCTGTAAGCGCCGCCTTCAGGTTCAAACGCCTCCTCGGCCGCATTCACGATCAGGTGCATGGCGCGCAGCATGTCGGCCAGCACGTGGTCGGGTTCAATTTTCAGGTGGTCGGGCTTGAGCTCTATCGGCACATGCCGGTTGCCCAGGTGGTAGGCCGCACGCGTCAGGTCAAAGGGCGAGCCATGCGATGTGCAGGCGGTGATGCGCAGCACCGCCTGCGGCGCGGCAATCACCTTGACCATGGAGCCGTCTTCAGCCACCAGCACGTCGCCGCCGCGCACCAGTGTGCCGCGCGGAAGGAACACACCCAGCTGGCGGCCCAGCGAGTCGGTCGCGTCGAAACGGCTTTTCTGGCGCACGTCCCAGTCGAGTTCGACGGTGGCGGCGCGCTTGACGAGGATGGGGGCCAAGCCCCGGCCGCCCGGGATGAGCTTGCTGCAAGATGTCAGGGGTGCGGTGCTCATGCTAGTTCCGTTCGATTTCGTTCAAGAGGCGCTTTCCTTCTTCGGAGAGGAAAGGACGCATTTTGGCCCATGGAATGACGTAGTTCATCTCGCAAGGGCTCATCGCGTAGGGGAAGGGAAAACCAAAGCCAATTCCCTGCTTCTCTATAGCGGTAATGTAGGCGGGATTGGTCAAGGCTTCCTCGGCGCACTCCCGCTCATCGGCAGGCAAGTCGCCGGGGGATTTTTTTCCGCCCAGCAGCTTTGACTTGATCATCTTGCCGAGTGTGGACTCCAGGTCCACCTTCTTCCGATAGGCGGTGTCCAGCCAGTCTGCAATGGGTATGGCCTTGCCAGTCGATGTGTGATAGGTCTGGTAAGACTGCCCGTGATACGGATGCGCACCTCCGCAGTAACCGCCGTATGAAGTCTGCACGGACAAAACATCTCCCGTCCAGAATACGGCTTGCAGGTCAAGCTCTTCGCCCCAGGGATCTTCGAACCGGCCGGCCGCCAGGCCTCCAGCCACACATCTCAGGTGACTACTGACGTTGTCAGCCAGTTGCTTTTGCAGCAATCCGTTGACCCGCTGAATCCCCGGTCCTTCACCGCGCAGGCGAAGCGCATTCAGCGCAGGAAGGCCGTTGACAAAAATCGTGTCAATCGAGCGCGACCCCAGTGTTTGTGTTTTGCGTATTTTGAGAGGCCACCTGGCCGTTCTACGGGCGTCATAGGATGTGCTCGGGACCGCACTGATCGAGAGCGTTTTGCTTTCGTCGGCGCTCATCCAGATGCCCTCGAGTTTTCCTGCTCCGCAGTTGAAATAAGCCCGGCCTGTTTGTTTGTCCTTGGAATCCGACTCTTGCCATTCGGTGGCGAGGGAGGTGGTCGGCACCAGCACGAGATCCGAGAAATTTTCGCGGTAGTAATACCGGCCGTAGGTTTCGGTGATTTCCATCGTAATGGGAATACCCCCCAAAGTTCCGGACCAAACGCCCCCGCATGGGACGGCCGCATCCGCAGATGGCGGCACAAGGCCTCCTGCCAACATAAGGGACGCGCAAATCAGGCGTGCCAAAGGCTTGAAGATTCTTGAGATGAGCATCAGGACAGGCTGCATGCCCTCACTGCGAGGGCAAGGCGTTCTTGCAAGGTAAAACGGTTTGGGTCAAAACAGGAAGTAACGCTGCGTCATCGGCAGGCTGCTGGCCGGCTCGCAGGTCAGCAGCTGGCCGTCGGCACGCACAGCGTAGGTCTGCGGGTCGACTTCCATGCGGGGCAGGTAGGCATTGTGGACCATGTGCTGCTTGCGCACGCCGCGCACGTTCTTCACGGCGCTCAGGGTCTTGGCCAGGCCGAAGCGCTCCTTGACGCCGGCGTTGAGCCCTGCCTGCGAAACAAAGGTCAGCGAACCCCTGGCAATCGCGCCGCCAAAGCCGCCGAACATGGGGCGGTAATGCACGGGTTGCGGCGTGGGGATGGAGGCGTTCGGGTCACCCATGGCCGCCATGGCGATAAAGCCGCCCTTGAGGATCACCGAGGGCTTGATACCGAAGAAGGCCGGTTTCCATACCACCAGGTCGGCCCACTTGCCGGGCTCGACCGAGCCGACCTCGTGCGAGATGCCGTGGGCGATCGCCGGGTTGATGGTGTATTTGCTGATGTAGCGCTTGGCGCGGAAGTTGTCGTGGCGCTCGCTGTCGCCGGGCAGCTTGCCGCGCTGCAACTTCATCTTGTGCGCGGTCTGCCAGGTGCGGATGATGACCTCGCCGACGCGGCCCATGGCCTGGCTGTCGGAACTGAACATGCTGATCGCGCCCAGGTCGTGCAGCACATCCTCGGCGGCGATGGTTTCCTTGCGGATGCGGCTCTCGGCAAAGGCCAGGTCTTCGGCGATGCCGGCATCCAGGTGATGGCACACCATCAGCATGTCGACGTGTTCGTCGAGCGTGTTGACGGTGTAGGGCATGGTGGGGTTGGTGGAGGAGGGCAGGAAGTTCTCCTCGCCGACCACGCGCAGGATGTCGGGCGCATGCCCGCCGCCCGCGCCTTCGGTGTGGAAGGCGCACAGGCTGCGGCCCTTGGTCGCGGCGATCGTGTTCTCGACAAAGCCCGATTCATTGAGCGTATCGCTGTGGATGGCGACCTGCGTGTCGGTTTCTTCGGCTACGTCCAGGCAGTTGCTGATCGCGGCCGGCGTCGTGCCCCAGTCCTCGTGCAGCTTCAGGCCGATCACGCCGGCGTTGACCTGCTCATGCAGCGCGGCGGGCAGGCTGGCGTTGCCCTTGCCCAGGAAGCCCAGGTTCATCGGGAAGGCGTCGGCCGCCTGCAGCATGCGTTCGATGTTCCAGGGGCCGGGCGTGCAGGTGGTGGCGAAGGTGCCGGTGGCCGGGCCGGTGCCGCCGCCCAGCATGGTGGTGATGCCGGCGGTCAGCGCCTCCTCGATCTGCTGCGGGCAGATGAAGTGGATGTGGGAGTCGATGCCTCCGGCGGTGACGATCATGCCTTCGCAACTGATGATTTCGGTGCCGGGGCCGATGATCATGTCGACGCCGGGCTGGGTGTCGGGGTTGCCGGCCTTGCCGATGGCGGCGATGCGCCCGCCCTTGAGGCCGATGTCGGCCTTGACAATGCCCCAGTGGTCGATGATGAGCGCATTCGTCATCACGCAGTCCATGCTGCCTTCGGCCCGGGTCTTCTGCGACTGGGCCATGCCGTCGCGAATGGTTTTGCCGCCGCCGAACTTGACTTCCTCGCCGTAGCTGCCGGCGCGCAAGGTGTAGTCGGCCTCGACCTCAACCACCAGCTCGGTGTCTGCCAGGCGCAGGCGGTCACCGACCGTGGGGCCGAACATTTCCGCGTAGGCGCGGCGTCCAATCGTTGCCATCGTTGTGTCCTTGATTCAGAAAAATTACTGCGCAGGCGTTGTGGGTTGGCTGGTGCGCGGCCCGTTCGCCCCACCGCCGGCCACCGGATAAAAAAGCTCGCGCAGCGTGCCCAGGGCCAGGGCCAGCAGGGCCACCGCGCAGAGGCGGTAGGTGAACCGGGCCCAGCGCGCGCCCAGGCGGCGGAACACGCGGTCAACGACGGCGGCGCACACAAAACACCACACGACGGACGCGACCATGAAGCCGGCAAAAAAGACGGCGTAGTCCGCGGCGCCGGGGTGGGCCACGCCTATCGCACCCATTGCGCCGCCCATGGCGGCCCAGTAGGCGATGTTTTGGGGGTTGGTCAGCGACAGCGCCATACCTTTTTTCAGGGCGCCCTGGCTGGCCGTTGCAGCGCCGGCGTCCATCGTGTGTTCGACCCGCGCGGCCTGCCAGCTGTCCCAGGACAGCCAGGCCAGGTAGGCGGCGCCCGCCAGGCCCAGCGGCCAGCGTAAGGCATCGAATTGCATGGCCATGCCTATGCCCGCAAGGCCCAGGATTGCCCACACGGCGTCTCCCACCAGCGAGCCCGCCTGCACCTGGAAGGCCGGCCGGAAGCCGCCGCGCACGCCTTGGCGTACCGTCTCGGCGAACACCGCGCCGGGCGCGGCATTAAAGACCAGCCCCAGGAAAAACGCGGAGATGAACAGTGTCGTCATGGCTTTGCCCTGGATTGGCGGGGCTCAGAGCCCGCCTTGGACCAGGCCGCGAAAGCCATAGACGTTTCGTTCACCGGCGAAATCCACCAGCTCGACGGTTCGCTGCTGGCCCGGCTCAAAACGCACGGCCGTGCCCGACGCGATGTTGAGCCGCATGCCGCGCGCCGCATTGCGGTCAAAGCCGAGCGCGCCGTTGGTTTCGGCGAAGTGGTAATGCGAGCCGACCTGGATGGGCCGGTCAGCGGTGTTTTGCACGACGACGGTCAGCGTACGCCGGCCCGCGTTGAGCACGTGGTCCGCGCCGTCGGTAATGAGTTCTCCGGGAATCATGGCGCGTCCTCAGGCCAGCCGGGCCAGCAGGGCCACGCCGAAGACGGCGACGGCTGCACCGGCCGCGCGCGGCAGCCATGCGTTGGCGCTGCGCAGCGCCCAGCCGGCACCCAGGCCCGCCAGGTGCAGCAGCACGGTGGCGGCCAGCATGCCCGACAGCGTGGCCAACGCGCTGGGCAACCCGGCCAGTTCATGACCATGGGCCAGGCCGTGGAAGATGGCGAACACGCCGACGATGAGCGCGGCCGCGATGCCCGGTACATGCCAGCGCGTGACCACCAGCAGGCCGGTGACCAGCAGCGAGGTCGCGATCATGGGCTCGACGGCGGGAAGCTGCACACCCTGAAGGCCCAGCAAGACACCCGCCAGCAGCATGCCCGCAAAGCCCAGCGGGCCCCAGAGCGGCCCAGGCCCGGCGCGGCGCGCGGCCAGCGCGCTCCACAGGCCTACGGCCACCATGGCCGCGAGGTGGTCCATGCCTGTCAGCGGGTGAAGGAAGCCGGTCATGAAATCCAGGTGCGAGTGGCCGTCCACGCCGGTGTGGGCGAAGGCGGCGGCGGGCAGCACCGCCCCCAGGACCAGCAAGGCGCGCAGGGCGCGGGATGGGGGCAGGTAGGAACTCACGGCAATCTCCTGTTGAGCGGATGTTCTGGGTTTGAAGCGGAAATGCGAAGCGAGAAAAACGGCCTTCAGACGATGGGCTGGTGCACGGTGACCAGCTTGGTGCCGTCGGGAAAAGTGGCTTCGACCTGGATATCGGGGATCAGCTCGGGGATGCCGTCCATCACATCGGCGCGGGTCAACACCGTGCGGCCCTCGCTCATGAGCTGGGCGACGGACTTGCCGTCGCGCGCGCCTTCCATGACCGCCGCGCTGATCAGTGCCACGGACTCGGGGTAGTTGAGCTTCAGGCCGCGGGCGCGGCGCCTTTCGGCCAGCAGGGCAGCCGTAAAAATAAGCAGCTTGTCTTTTTCGCGGGGCGTCAATTCCATGGGGCTCTCTTAGGGCAGGCTGCCGGCTTGGGGATGCTTGCCGGGGTGCAAGAATGGTGCCATAAGAAGTCGTTCACGGTCCAGCCTGGCCGGACTCACGGGGAGGCATGGCACAGAACATGCACTTGAGCAGGGTCAATCACCACGCGCCCGGCGCATCTGCCCACCCCATGGACGCCCCGCTCACGCCCCTGCCGACGCCGACGCCACCCGATACAGCCGCGGCCGCGCCGTTGGCGGGCGGCGCCGAAGCGCCGCTGCAGCGCATCATCAAGGTCAGGCGCGACTACAACAGCTGGGTGGCCAGCGAAACCATGGAAGACTACGCGCTGCGCTTCACGCCGCAGCGCTTTCGCAAGTGGTCGGAATGGCGGGTCGCCAACACCGCCTTCGGCGCGGCCTCCTTCCTGATCCTGGAGGCGGTGGGTGCCACCTTGCTGGTCAAGTACGGTTTCACCAACGCCTTCTGGGCCATCGTCGCCACCGGCCTCATCATCTTCCTGGCCGGCCTGCCCATCAGCATTTACGCTGCGCGCTACGGCGTGGACATGGATTTGCTGACGCGCGGCGCCGGTTTCGGCTACATAGGCTCCACGCTGACCTCGCTGATCTACGCCTCCTTCACCTTTATCTTTTTCGCGTTGGAGGCGGCCGTCATGGCCTATGCGCTGGACCTGGCGCTGGGCATCCCGCCCAGCTGGGGCTATTTGATCTGCGCGCTGGTGGTGATTCCGCTGGTCACCCATGGCGTGTCCGCCATCTCGCGCCTGCAGGTCTGGACGCAGCCCTTGTGGCTGGTCATGCTGGTCGTGCCCTTTGTCTTTGTGCTGCTGCGCGATCCTGGTGCTTTTTCGGGCGTGCTGCACTACGGCGGTGAGAAGGGTGTGGGCAGTGAGTTCAATTTGCACCTGTTTGGTGCTGCACTGACGGTGGGCATCGCGCTGATCACCCAGATGGGTGAGCAGGCCGACTATTTGCGCTTCATGCCGGTGCAGACGACGGCCAACCGCTGGCGCTGGTGGGGCGGCGTGTTGGTGGGCGGGCCGGGCTGGGTGTTTTTGGGTGTGGTGAAGATGCTGGGCGGCGCCTTTCTCGCCTACCTGGCGATTTCCAACATGGTGCCGCTGGACCGCGCGGTGGACCCCAACCAGATGTACCTCGCGGCCTACGAATACGTGTTCCCGCACTACGGCATGGCCGTGGCGGCGACCGCGCTCTTCGTGGTGGTGTCGCAGCTCAAGATCAACGTGACCAACGCCTATGCGGGTTCCCTGGCCTGGTCGAATTTTTTCTCGCGCATCACGCACAGCCACCCGGGGCGCGTGGTGTGGGTGGTGTTCAACACGCTGATTGCTTTCATGCTGATGGAGATGAACGTGTTCCAGGCGCTGGGCGACGTGCTGGGCCTGTATTCGAACATCGCGATCGCCTGGGTGATGGCGGTGGTGGCGGATCTCGTCATCAACAAGCCGCTGGGCCTGAGCCCGCCGGGCATTGAATTCAAGCGCGCGCACCTGTACGACATCAACCCGGTCGGTGTCGGGGCCATGGCACTGGCCTCGGTGTTGTCCATCACGGCGCACCTGGGGCTGTACGGCGATATGGCGCAGGCCTTTTCCGCGGTGATCGCCATGGGGACGGCTTTTGTCACGGCGCCGCTGCTCGCCTGGGCCACCAAAGGCCGCTACTACATCGCGCGCACTTCGGGCGCGGCCACGGGGGAGGGCGCCTACAAGCGTTATGCGACGCAGCAATGCGTGATCTGCGAGCGTGCCTACGAGGGCCCGGACATGGCGCATTGCCCGGCCTACCAGGGCCCCATCTGCTCACTGTGCTGCACGCTGGACGCGCGCTGCGGCGACCTGTGCAAGCCGCACGCAAGTTTGTCGGCGCAATGGTCTGGCGCGCTGCGCTGGCTGCTGCCGCGCCGCGCCTGGCCTTACCTTGATACGGGCCTGGGCCACTTCCTGCTGCTGATGCTGATCATCGTGCCGCTGCTGGCCAGCGTGTTCGGCCTGCTCTACCACCAGGAGCTCAGCGCACTGTCGGATTTGACGCCATCCGAGCCGGCCCTGAAGTCGGGTTTCCTCAAAGCCTATATGGYGCTGCTGGTGATTGCCGGCCTGGTCGCCTGGTGGCTGGTGCTGGCGCACAAGAGCCGGCAGGTCGCGCAGGAAGAATCGAACCGCCAGACGCATCTGCTGATGCGTGAGATCGAATCGCACCGGCAGACCGACGAGGCGTTGCAGCAGGCCAAACTGGTGGCCGAAGAGGCGCGCCACCATGCCGACCAGGCCAACCAGGCCAAGAGCCGCTACATCAGCGCCATCAGCCACGAGCTGCGCACGCCGCTCAACAGCATCCTCGGTTATGCGCAGTTGATGGGAGAGGACAGCGCCATCCCGCCGCACCGCAAGCAGGCTGTCAGTGTCATCAAGCGCGGCGGCGAACACCTGCTGTCGCTGATCGAAGGCACGCTGGACATCGCCCGCATCGAGGCCGGCAAGCTCACGCTCAACGTCAAGCCCATGCACTTCGCCGATTGTGTGCACGAGATGGCCGGCATGTTCGAGCTGCAGGCCGCGGCCAAGGGCCTGGCCTTCCACTTCGAGGCCAGCGGCAACCTGCCAGAGCTGGTGCGGGCCGACGAAAAGCGCGTGCGGCAAATCCTCATCAACCTGCTGGGCAACGCCATCAAGTTCACGGCGCAGGGGCAGGTGACCTTCCGGCTGCGCCATGCGCGCGAGATGGCCTACATCGACATCGAGGACACCGGCCCCGGCATGCGCGAGGCGGAACTTGCGCGTATCTTCGAGCCCTTCGCGCGCGGCGCGGCCGCGGGCCAGAGCGCCGAAGGCACGCCGGGCGCCGGCCTGGGCCTGACCATCGCCAAGATGCTGACCGACCTGATGGGCGGCGAAATGACGGTGGTGAGCACGCCGGGCCAGGGGTCCATCTTCCGCATCCGGCTGTTTCTGCCCGAGGTGCACCTGCCGGCGGGCGCCGCCAGGGACACCGTCGCCCCACCGGTGCGGCGCCGGCCGCGCGGCTACGAGGGCGCGCGCCGCAAGCTGCTGGTTGTCGACAACGAGGAGCCCGACCGCGAACTGCTGGTGCAGCTGCTGCAGCCCATGGGCTTTGAGCTGCGCACCGCCGCCAGCGGCCACGACTGCCTGGACCTGCTGGCCGCCGGCTACCAGCCCGACGTGATCTTCATGGACCTGGCCATGCCGGGTATAGACGGCTGGGAGACGCTGCGCCGCGTGCGCGGTTCCGGCCATGAGGGCATACACCTGGCCATTGTTTCGGCCAATGCCTTTGACAAGGGCATGGAGAACGACGCCGGCATCCTTCCCGAGGACTTCATCTTGAAGCCCGTGCGCCACACCGAGCTGATCGCCTGGCTGGAGCGGCGCTTGTCGCTGGTGTGGCGTTATGACACGCCGGCCGTGGAAGCCCCGCCCGCGGCAACGCCCCCACAACGCGTGCTGCCGGACGCCTCGCAACTGGCCGCCTTGCAGGAGGTGGTCAGCCTCGGCTTTTACCGGGGCATCATGAACATGCTGGCGGAAATTGAGCGGCAGCAGCCGGACACCGCCGCGTTTGTCGACGACATGCGGGTGCTGGCGCGGCAGTTTCAGTTCGAGGCCATGGGCCGCCAACTCGCCAACCAGGAGGCCAGCCATGAGCCGCGTGCTTGAAGATTCCCCCGTCCTCAACCGCAGCCTGGACCGCACGCTGGACCGGGCCAACAGCGACGTCGTGCTGATCGTGGATGACGTGCCCGACAACCTGTCGGTGCTGCACGACGCGCTCGATGAATCCGGCTACACCGTACTGGTGGCCACCAGCGGCGAGGCCGCGCTGCAGCGCGCGCTGCAGGCCAGGCCCGATATCGTGTTGCTGGACGCCATGATGCCCGGCATGGACGGCTTTGAGGTCGCCAAGCGCCTCAAGGCCATGGCCGAGACCACGCACATCCCCATCATCTTCATGACCGGCCTCACCGAAACCGAGTACCTGGTGGCCGCGCTGGAAGCCGGCGGCGTGGACTATGTGACCAAGCCCATCAAGCCCAAGGAAGTGATGGCGCGCATGGGCGTGCACCTGCAGGGCGCTCGCCGCGCCCGTCAGGAGGCTCGCCAGGCCGGCCAGGCGCGCAACGCGCTGGACGCCTTCGGTTATGCCAGCATCACGGTGCGCATGGGCGGCACGGCCGACGGCCGGCTGGTCTGGCAGACGCCGCTGGCGCGCGAACTCCTGATGCGCTATTACGGAACCTCGGCGCCGCAGACGCCCGAGCCCGTGCTGGACTGGCTGCGCAACCACGTGGCGGACGCGGAACGGCAGGTCGAACCGCCGCGCCTGGCGGTGGAGCAGGGGCCGCGCCGGCTGACCTTTCGGCTGCACCGGCAGACCGGTGACGGCGAAGGCGGGGTTGGAGGTGGAAGTGGGGGAGGTGTCAGCGGCGACTGGCTGATCGTGATGCGCGAGATCTCCGACGATGCGGTGGTGGAGGCCATGAGCCTGAGCTTCAAGCTCACGGCCCGCGAGGCCGAAGTGCTGTACTGGGTGGTCAAGGGCAAGACCAACCGCGACATCGGCGACATCCTGGGCTCCAGCCCGGCCACCGTCAAAAAGCACCTGGAGCGCGTCTACGCCAAGCTGGGCGTGGAAACCCGCACCGCTGCCGCGGGCATGGCCATGAACCGGATACGCCAACTGCATCCGCAGTTTGAAGGCTAGAGATAGGCCCCCACGCTTGTCGCTTCGCGTACTGCGCTGCCCCCCGAGGGGGCGCTGCGCCTGCGGCCCGGCAAAGCCGGTTCCGCGGCCCCTGCATGCAAGAAGACAGGGCCCGCCGTTGGTTGTGCCAGGTCAAAAGCGCGATTTGCGTCGGGCGGTTATAATGAGAGCTTCGGTAAAGCATCGGCTTTTTACATTGAGGCCTTCTCCCAACAGGCTTCCTTCTCAATTGCGGCGCTTCCCAGAGCCCGAATCCACAGTGTTTTCAGTGCCCATACAGCCCTGAACCCTCTCAGCACTGTTCCGTTTTTCCGGCGAGCACTATTCCCGACAGTGCCCACGCATGGCTCAACCAGCCCAGCCCCTGCCAAGGGCCAGGTGGGTGGACACCGAACACCCGCCGGCTTGCTCGCAAGCCGATTCTCCTTATTTATCAAGCCGGGACACATACCCGGCATGGACTTTTTATGAACGTAGATCACACCAAAATCGCGGTGGGCAAGTACCTTGTCTCACCACTGGCCAAGCAGCAAGGCGAAGGCTTCGCTGCATCGGTCTCCATCCGCTCAGGACGCGGCAGCGCCACGCATGACCGCGTGCTGCGTTTCAGCGGCCTCTTCGACAGCGCGGCCGCGGCCGTGCATTACGCGACGGAACACGCCCTGCGCTGGATCAACGAGCGCTCGGCGCCCGCCTGCGCCTGAGGCTTTGCCCGCCGCAACAGACATCACCGACAATTTTTTCAATTCCCTAGGAGTTACATCATGGCCAAAGAAGAACTGATTGAAATGCATGGACTGGTCGACGAAGTGTTGCCGGATTCGCGCTTTCGCGTCACGCTCGACAACGGCCACAAGCTTGTGGCTTACACCTCGGGCAAGATGCGCAAGAACCATATCCGCATCCTTGCCGGCGACCAGGTGTCGCTGGAACTGTCGCCTTACGACCTGAGCAAGGGCCGGATCACCTTCCGGCACATCGCAGGCCGCGGCCCAGGCCCCGCGCCGCGCCAGGCCCGTTAAACCGGCGGCTCGCAGCCATAAAGCACAAAGCCCGACAGGCGGAGATTTCTCTCCACCTGCCGGGCTTTGTCATTTTTCCAACGCTATTTCAGTGGCGGCCGGTCGCCATGTGCTCGGTCTTCTTGTTGAGCAACACCTCGGGTTCCTGAGCCTCGACCCAGTTCTCGTTGTCGAGCCCGGCCTTGAGCCGGCCGGTGTCCAGCTCGTTGGTCCATTTGGCCACTACCAGCGTGGCCACACCGTTGCCGATCAGGTTGGTCAGCGCCCGCGCTTCCGACATGAAGCGGTCTATACCCAGGATCAGTGCCAGCCCGGCCACCGGCACGGTGCCCACGGCCGACAGCGTGGCTGCGAGCACGATGAAACCGCTGCCGGTGATGCCGGCCGCCCCTTTGGACGTTAGCAGCAGCACCGCCAGCAGCGTGAGCTCCTGCGTCAGCGTCATCGGCGTATTGGTGGCCTGCGCGATGAACACCGCCGCCATCGTGAGGTAGATGGACGTGCCGTCCAGGTTGAAGGAGTAGCCGGTTGGGATCACCAGGCCTACAGTGGTCTTTTTCGCGCCCAGGTTCTCCATCTTTTCCATCATGCGCGGCAGCACGGATTCGGAGGAAGAGGTGCCTAGCACGATCAGCAGTTCTTCCTTGATGTACTTGATGAACTTCCAGATGCTGAAACCGTGGATGCGCGCGATGGTCCCCAGCACCACGAAGATGAAGATCAGGCAGGTCGCGTAGAAAGCGGCCATCAGCTTGCCCAGCTGCACCAGGCTGTCGACGCCGTACGCGCCTATGGTGAAGGCCATGGCGCCGAAAGCGCCTATGGGCGCCACCTTCATGATGAAGCCGACGATGGTGAACAGCACGTGCGAGGCCTTCTCGACGAAATCGAACACCAGCGTGCCGCGCCCGCCGAAGCGGTGCAGCGCGAAGCCGAACATCACCGCGATCAGCAGCACCTGCAGGATTTCGCCCTTGGCGAAGGCGTCCACCACGGTGGTCGGGATGATGTTCAGGATGAAGTCGGTCGTGCCGACCATCTTCCCGGGGCCGGTATAGGCCGCGATGGCCTTGGTGTCCAGTGTGGAGACATCGACATTCATGCCCTGGCCCGGCTTGAACACGTTGACCAGGACCAGCCCGATGATCAGCGCGAAGGTGCTGACGACTTCAAAGTACAGCAGCGCCAGGCCGCCGGTCTTGCCGACCTTCTTCATGTCCTCCATGCCGGCGATGCCGATCACGACGGTGCAGAAGATGATGGGCGCGATCATCATCTTGATGAGCTTGATGAAACCGTCGCCCAGCGGCTTCATGTGTTTGCCGGCCTCGGGGTAAAAATGCCCCAGCAGCACACCGGCGATCACGGCGCAGATCACCTGGAAGTAGAGTGATTTGTAAAGGGGCGGCTTGCGGCTTGTTGTCTCTGTTGTGTTTGKTGTCATGGCCGGGGCGCATCAGGCTGTGCGCGGTGATGATCGGACTGCCCAATATAGCCCTGCCGTGCGATTTGTCCAATGTGGGAAACCACAGATCACAATCTTTACGAAACCCGCCCGGCGCGGCGATGAAATCCTCAACCGGCGTGGCTGCCGCCGCTTGCACCCGTGGCCGGCGGGCGCGCCATCCAGGCGATCAGCGAAGAGCGCATGGCTTCCTCTACCGACATGTCGATGGGCTGCACCCAGTCGGCCGGCACGAACACCGTGTAGCCGCCGATCATGTAGCCCATGGGCAAATACACCGCCACACGCTCGCCGGGCAGGAAACCGGCGGGCAGGTCGGCGAAGCTGCGGCGCGTGATCAGGCCCACGATTTCCATCGCATGGCCGGGCATGCGCAGGATCACCACGCTTTGCTCGCCCTGTTTGCCCGAAGGCGAAAAATAGTCGGCGAAGCTCTTGAGCGAGGAATAGATGCTTTTGACGACCGGCAGGTTGGTGAAGGGCATTTCCGCGAAAGACAGCAGCTTGCGCACACTCTGCTTGGACACCAGGTAGCCGATCACCAGGATGCTGAGCACGCCGAACACCAGGCCCAGGCCCGGAATGTAGAAGCTGCCGATCAGCGGCCGCAGCACCCACAGCGCCGCGGTTTCCATCCAGGCCAGGAAGATATACAGCAGGTAGACCGTCAAGGCCACCGGCAGGATAGTGATGAGGCCGCGAAAGAAATATTTGTAAAGGCTTTTCATGGGTTCTTTATTCGTGCCGCCCCGCAACATGCGGGCCTGGCGATGCCTGCAATATAACCATTTCAGTTGACGCTTCCGCCGTCCGGCGCTTGTCGGCCTTCTCCTACATTTTTCGGGTACTAATCACCGCAGCCTGTCATATTTCCATGCTTAAACTGGCGGCATTGCAAATAACCCGATATGGAACCCGACGTGGCTGCAGAGATGAAACCGGACACAGGCCCGCATGCCTTTGCCGTTTCGTTTTTTTTGTCGCCATCGCCATCGTTCCCGCCACTGTCAGCCCCTGCGCTGAAAGTTACGTTTGCATCCCTTGATATTTTTTTGCCGCGCTCCAAGCTGCGCTGCAAGGCCACGTCCGGCCTGCCCGGATATTTTTGGAGGATTCCTGTTCCATGAGCCATTCCACACTGGTCAAAGCACAACTCAAAGCCCCCTTGCGTTCCCTGGCCCTCACCGTCGAGGAGCCCACGCCCGGCGAATTCTGCTGGCGCATTCTTGAAAGCCTCCAGGATCCGCGAGTGTTTGAATCCGTCTCCTGTTCCGACATCACCTTCGAAGCCTATGACACGGCACTGGCCACCGGCTACGGTGAACTGCAACGACTGGTCGGCCCGGACCTCCAGTACGGGCCGCGCAGCGAGAACGACTTGCAGGTCGAACTCTTCGCCGCGGCCGCGCCCAACTCCGCTTCAAGCGGCCCCGACAAGCGCGCCGCCATCAACGGCCACCTCAAGCCAGGCGCGGTGCCGGCATGAAGCGCGACCTGGAGGCCGACTATGCGCGCCTGCGCGCGCAGCTGCAAGCCTTGCAGGCCGCACCCGTCAAGGATTTTGCGAAGATAGACCAGCTCATTGAAGCGCTTGAAAAACTTCAGCTCGCCATCAAGGCCCAACACGGCATCCAGGGCAACAATCCCCTTGAATGAGGGGCTCCAGGGCGGCTCCCTCATGCCGGCCGCATGCATCAGCCCGTGAGCCTCGTAGCATTTTGTGACCTCGCTTGTCCTACACCTCGCGCTGTAGCAGGCCGACGAAACCAACCCCGCTCCTCGCCGTAAATTGAACCTAGCTGGCAATCAGGCCAGCGATTTACCAACCCGATTGCCCGTGATGGGCATGACCTTAGGAGTACACCATGAGAGCATCGAAACCCCTGGCTTCCGTCGTCGCCGCAGCCGCGGTGGTTGGCGCTATCGGCCTGGCTTATGCCCAGGACACCAGCACCACGACGCCTGCCACGCCGGCAGACCAGACCATGCAAAACCAGGGCAGCACAAGCACCCCCAGCACGCCCTCGACCAGCACGGACACGGCTGTCACGCCGACCGAGCGTCCCGCACAGGCTGACCGCAACTAAGCCAGATCCGTCATGCAATTCCGCATGAAAACGCTCCGGATCGCCTTTGCGGTCCGGAGCGTTTTATGCGAACGGTCCCATTTTTCCACCCAAAGCCATGCCCGCCCCCGTGCCTGATCTTCAGCCGCAGTCTGCCGCCGCGGCCCAGGGGCCGTCGGGCACGCGGCGTTCCGACATTTTTGACGGCATCAAACAAGGCGTCCTTGTGGGCGCCGCCATCGCGGTGCTGGTCCTGCCGCTCTTCAGGCCCCATCCGGTTGCGCCCGCACCCGCGCCTGCCGCCACCCAGGCCGATGTTTCCCGGCAGACACCGCGTGTCGCGGATTTCGGCGGTGAAACCGCCTCGACGGAAGCGCGCGAAGTGGCCAACTGGGTCGTCACATCGGGCGACAACCGAAAACTCTTTTTTGTGATCCTCGACAAACTCAACACCAAGGTGTTTGTCTTCGAGCCCTCGGGCAAGCTGCGCAGCGCCACGCCGGTGCTAATAGGCGCGGCACGCGGCGACGACTCGGTGGACGGCATAGGCGGCCGGCCCATCGCCGAAGTGCAGCCTCAGGAACGCACCACGCCCGCGGGCCGCTTCGTCGCCGAGCCCGGGCGCAATGCCACGGGCGAGGACGTGGTCTGGGTCGATTACGACGCGGCCGTCTCCATGCACCGCGTGCGCACCACCGAGCCCAAGGAGCGCCGGCTGGAGCGCCTGGCATCGCCCACCACCGAGGACAACCGGATCTCCTACGGCTGCATCAACATGCCGGTGGCGTTCTTTGAAAACGTGCTCAAGCCTGCTTTCAACGCCAGCTACGGCGTGGTCTACGTGCTGCCCGAAGTCAAGCCGCTGGCCGAGGTGTTTCCGGCGGCGCATGCGCTCGCGCTCAAGCAGGGCGGCGCCGTGTAGCCCTGCTACCGAACACAGCGCTGGCAGGGCAAAAAAAAACGGCGCACTGCTTTCGCAATGCGCCGCCTTGGCTGCCGGACTCAATTCAGCCGCGATCCTTTCGGAAGCCTTGCCGACAGCCATTCGTGGACGTCGGCACGGACGTTGCGCCCTCGCAGCAGGAAATCCTCATACCGGCTCGGCACATAGGGCAGGTACACCAGGGGCATGCCGGCTTGTTCGGGCGTGCGGTCTTTCTTTCTGCCATTGCAATGGCGGCAGGCGCTGACCAGGTTGGTCCAGGAATAGGCCCCGCCCTTGCTCTGCGGAACGATGTGCTCGGCTTCGAGATCCTTTTCCAGGAACACCTGGGCGCAGTAGGCGCAAGTGCAGCGGTCGCGGCGCAGCAGCTTCGGCTTGGTGACCGCGGGCGCCACGTCATAGAGGTTGCGGCGAGGCGCACCGCGCAGCGCGACGATAGGGTGGATCACCAGGATGGACTGCCGGCCACGCGCGACATTCCAGCCGCCGCGCAGCGTCACCAGAGGGCTTTCGCCTTGCTCCCAGGCGACGCCGCCGGTGGCGTAGTGCAGGGCCGCCTCTTCAGCCGTGATCCAGGCTTGGGGCGTCCCCTGGATATCGAGCTGAAGAACATGGTGCATCGTGGCCTCCTGAGTTGAATGAATGATGGATGGTGCGGGCAGGGAATTTCGAAATCCCGGCCTGCCGGTTAAAAGCCGGCTGCTCTGCCTCTGAGCTATACCCGCATACCAGCGGACAAAAAATGGGGTGCAAGACCGGACTCGAACCGGTGACCCGCGGGGTCACGTCCCGCTGCGCTGCCAACTGCGCCACATGCACCAAAAACGGCTAAAAAAATCTGGCTCCACAGCCTGGGATCGAACCAGGGACGACGCGAGTAACAGTCGCGTGCTCTACCTGCTGAGCTACCGTGGAATGGAAAAGGGGGCGATTACCACTCACCGCATTCGCGCACGCGCTGGTCCAGGTCGCGCTCGTCGCGCGCCTGCCTGCTTTTGGGCAAGGCGTGGCCGAGCCGGACGCGGCCGGCGGCGATGATGCCGCCCAGGAGTGCGCGAACAATGCGCTTGCGGGGTTGGGCGAGCCTCTTGGAGGCTGCTGTGTTTCTGGCTGTCATGGCAATCTCCTTGAGGTTGGTTGATGTGGAAGAAGTGGCGCGCCTGGGCCGATTCGAACGGCCGACAAACCGGGGTAGAAACCCGGCGCTCTATCCAGGCTGAGCTACAGGCGCTGGTGAACTGGCCTGGAGGCGGTGGTCAGATTCGAACTGGCGTGTGCTTGCGCAGGCGGATTTGCAATCCACTCCCTTCGTCCGCTTGGGTACACCGCCGCAAATCACTGGCAGGCGCGGGAAGAGTCGAACTTCCAGCCTTCGGTTTTGGAGACCGCTGCTCTGCCTGGTTGAGCTACGCGCCTATTGGAGATACTGGCGGCCTGTACGGGAATCGAACCCGTGACCACATCCTGGACAGGGAAGTGCTCTACCAGCTGAGCTAACAGACCAAAAAATGAAGTGATACCGGAAAGAGGGTGGTCCGTGTAGCAGGTCTCGAACCTGCGACCTCATGCTCCCAAAGCACGCGCGCTACCAACTGCGCCACACACGGATTAAAGATGGTGGAGTGCCAGGGACTCGAACCCCGTATGCCCGAAGGCGCCGGATTTACAGTCCGGTGCAGTAGCCGGCTCTGCTCGCACTCCGTAAAAGATTGAATGGCCTCGCGTGAAAGATTTGAACTTCCGACCCTCTGCTTCGTAGGCAGATGCTCTGATTCCGGACTGAGCTAACGCGAGAAAAAATGAATGGCAGGCCGTGATGGATTCGAACCACCGAAATGTCGGGATCAAAACCCGATGCCTTGGACCAACTTGGCGAACGGCCTAAAAAATCTCCGGTTACGAGTTCCGGTGCCACCCTATCTTTGAGGCCGGTTTCCGCACTACGCCCTTGCGGGCACTGCGCTTCTTAAATCAACAGCGGGAAGTGAGCTACCTCGGCTTCCCGCCCTGGAATTGGCGTCACGTAGGGGATTCGAACCCCTGTCTACAAGAATGAAAATCTTGTGTCCTGAGCCAGCTAGACGAACGTGACGGATATCTGGAAAAAATCCATTTCGGCTGTACCCGCATGCGGGCGGCCGGCATCAAGCCGGACCGGGATCTCCCGCTGCACTGCTTTCCCGGGGCCATGAACCCCGGTCGCCGGCACACACGCCACCAAACCGTCTCCTCGGTTTCGCGCAGGTGATGTGAAACAGGCACACCCGAAATGGAGCGGACAGACGGCTTCGAACCGACGACACTGAGCTTGGAAGGCTCACGCTCTACCCACTGAGCTATGTCCGCAATTTTTTGCGGGACTCGCTGCCATCCAGTGTGTGGCTGCTGTCCCGCTGCTGAATTTTTAAAGAGTCCCGCGCCTGAAGCGCACAGACGGCACGATCACCGTCAGGGGAAAACAAAAAGGCCCGGTTCCTTGCGGATACCGGGCCTCTGGGTGTCAGAGATTTAGAAGGTACGCTCAGGCGTCTCCTCCTCCCGGTGGTGTGCAATCCTCGTGGTTCTGTTTGGGCATGGCGGTCCGCAAAACGGACGGCGCAAATGAACTCTGCCCACCACATTGGCCCGGATAAACGTCAAGGCGACGCACGGCAACACTGGCCAGGACGGCGGTGTTGTTTCTTGCGATGGCGGCTATCGGTTTCATGATCGGCGTGTGGAAAGAGTTGATGTCAAAAAGTAGCGATGGAAGGGAATGTAAAATCTTTTTACGCCCTCGTCAACGAGGCGATGGAAAATAATTCTGATTGTTGCAATCACGTCACATGGATTCACTGAACATCAACCGGACCCGGCGCAACAACCTGCTGATCATCATTCGTGAGTACAGCGAAAGGGAGCTGGCCGCCGGTGAATCACCGGTCGGCATGCTGGGCAGGCTCGCAAAAGAACTGGGCCTGAGCGCCGGCGGGCTGAGCCAGTTCAAGGGAGACGCCAGCGGTTCGGGCAGGAACATCGGCGATGCAGCGGCTGCCCAGATCGAGAGCAAGCTGGGAAAGTCGAAGGGCTGGATGGATGAAGAGCATGGAGGCGACGCCTTCAATCCCGCCGAAAACGCATTCATCGAAATGGCCCGCGCAGCATGGCGCACAACGGACGCCAAGGGCCGGCGGCATCTGATGCAGCTTGCGAAGCGGGGCTTTGCCGGGCTGCCTGGACCCGGCAACAAATGACGGGATCCGGCCACCCAGACTTGTAACTTGTAACGACAGTCAGCCTTGTGTTGCGCGCCCACATCCGCGACGCCAAAAAGTCCCGCGCCAGGCGACTGTTACACGGTCGCGCCAAGCCCTGTTTTGGCAGGCCTGATTGCGGCTATTTCCATACTGGCTAACCACTTTTTGCTATTTAAATAGTAGCAATTGTCCGAGGCGATTTGGGGTTTTCCCGTTGAGAACAATTGCTTGCATCGCTAACATGGTGCAACCGACACCGGGATGCGTTGAGAGCTGACGCCACCCCGGTTTTTCATGTGCGTTCGCGCACTCCAACGGCGCCACGCACAGGACCCGAATGTTGTTCACAGGCCAGAGCAGGAAGCACGCACGAATCGCCCGTACGATGGCCCTTGCCATCTTTGCCGCCGGTCCTTTGCTCTCCTTCGCCGCGCCCCTGGCGCCTTACACCGACAGCGCGACCACGCCGGCCGCAAGCCCCGACACCGGCTTGGCGCTGGTGTCCGCCTCCGCGGACGCACGTCAGGCCTTGCGCTGGGTGGTGGCAGCACACGACAACGAAGGCCTGCCTTTTGTGATCGTCGATAAAAAAGGCGGGCGCATCTTTGTGTTTGAAGCCGGCGGGCAACTGCGCGGCGCATCGCCCGCACTGACGGGCCTGGCGCCCGGCGACCACGGTGTGCCCGGCATGGCGCAGCGCAGCGTGGCCAGCCTGCGCGAGGACGAACGCACCACGCCCGCGGGCCGCTTTGTGTCCGAGCCCGGCCACAACCTGCAGGGCGAGGCCATTGTCTGGATTGATTACGCGGCCAAGCTCGCCATCCACCGCCTGCGCCCCGCGCCACCGGCTGAGCGCCGCGCGGAACGGCTGGCCTCCGAGACGCCCGACGACAACCGCATCTCCATGGGCTGCGTGGTGGTGCCGGTCAGCTTTTACGAAAGCGTGGTTGGCCCCGTCCTCGGCAAAAGCCGCGGCATCGTCTACGTGCTGCCCGATACCCAGCCGCTGCAGCGCATGCTGGGCGCCTTGCAACTGAGCCAGCGCTAAGCGTTTACTCCGGTTTGATATTGGCCGCCTTGGCCAATTGCTCGTAGCGCAGCTTGTCTGAGCGGATCAGCTTGACCAGCGCCGCGCCATTGCCCGTATAGGACTCCACCCCCGCAGTCGACAGGCGCGACTGCACGGCGGGGTCGGCCAGCACCTTCTGCACGTCGGCCACGATCTTGCTGACGACTGCGGGCGGCATTTTGGCCGGCCCCATCAGCGCGAACCAGGTCGAAAAATCCAGCGGCTTGAGGCCTTGCTCCTCCAGCGTGAGAGCATCGGGCAGCAGCGAATAACGCTTCTGGCTGGCCACACCGATCACGTTGAGCCGGCCGGACTTCGCATAGGGTGCGGCAAGGTTGGCGCTCATGATGGCCAGGGGAATCTGGCCGCCCACCACGTCCTGCACCACGGGTGCGCAGCCCTTGTAGCCGGCATGCACCGCGTCCAGCGAGGTCTTTTGCTTGACGAGCTCCATCACGAAATGCATGGGCGTGCCCACACCGCAGGAGCCGTAGCTGAGCTTGCCGGGGTTGGCTTTCGCGTAGTCCTGCAGTTCCTTGAGGTTTTTGACGTTGAGGCTGGGATGGGCCACCAGCGCGATCGGCGTGGTGCCCAGCAGCATGATGGGCGTCAGGTCTTTTTCGGGGTCGTAGTTGACTCTGATGCCCAGGCCCATGTTGGCCACCATGGTGCTGTTCTGCAGCAGCAGGGTATAGCCGTCGGCCGGCGCGTGCACCACCGCTTCCGATCCGATGTTGCCCGAGGCGCCGGTGCGGTTCTCCACCGCCACGCCCTGGCCCCAGGCCTGCTGCAGGCTGGCGCCCAGCTGGCGCGCCAGGATGTCGGCACCGCCGCCCGTGCCGTAGGGCACGATGATGCGCACCGGTTTCGTGGGCCAGGTCTGGGCCAGGGCTACCGGCGCCAAGGCGTGGCAGGCCAGCGCGACACAGCAGGTTTTCCAAATGGCATTGAATGTCTTCATGCGGTACTCCAGAGATGAGGTCGTTAAGAAATCAGAGCGCCAGCTCATGCCGCCACAGCGCCCAGGCGCGCGGGATCTGCGCGTCGTTGGCGGCGGCGGCCAGGCCGGCTTCGGTCTCCGTCAGGTAGGTCACGGGGCCCATGGCCATGGCCGAGGCCTGCAGGCCGGCGTTGACCTCGATGTAGACGGCGCGGTAGACGGCGTGCTCGAGCGAGCCGCCCACCACCGTGCTGCCGTGGCCGCGCATCAGCACGCAGGCGCAATCGCCCAGCGCGGCGGCGAGGGCCTTGCCGAGTGCCGGGCTGCGTATCAGCAAATCGCTGTCGCCTGCTGCATCGCGGATCTCGAAATGCGCCGAGCCGCTGCCGAGGAAGCCGGACATGTGGAACACCGGCTTTAGTCGCTGGCCGGTGACGCCGAAGGGAATCACGCGCGGCGAATGGCTGTGCACCACGGCCATCACGTCGGGCCGGGCGCGGTAAATCTCGCTGTGGATGAAGCGCTCCAGATAGGGCTTGCCCGTGGCGGCGCCCAGCGGCTCACCGTCCACGCTGTAGCAGCCCACGTCGGCCGCCTCGACCAGCGCCGGCGCGCGGCTGCAGGACAGCAGAAAAACTTCTTCAGCACCGGGCTGGCGCACGCTGACGTGGCCGAAGCCGTCCACCACGCCGCGCGCATACAGGATGCGGTTGGCCAGCACCAGTTGCCGGGCCAGGGCCGGGTCGGGCGTCATCATGTTTTGCCCGGCAGCGCCGTGGCCCGAACGGCCTGCAGCACCCAGCCCGATGCCGTGTGCTCCCACACCGCGAGGTAAGAGCTCGCGATGTCGCGGCGAACGTCGCCCTTGAGGACCGTGGCCCGCATCACCGCGCTGACCAGCCCTGCCGTCCCTACCAGGCGCACTTGCGGCGCTACAAATTCCAGCGATTCATAACGCAGCGCGCCGCCGGCCAGCGATTGCAGGTAGCCGGCCTTGCTGTCGGTCACGCCGGTCGAATGTGTGTAAATCAGGGCATCCGACAGCAGCGTGTTCAGCACGGCCGTGTCCGCGGCCAGCATGGCCAGGCGCCTGGCCTCTTCGGCGGCCAGCAGGCCGTCTTCAAGGGCGAGCGTCATGTTCAAAAGCGTGTGGCGTCGGCCGCGATGGTGTTGAAGAGCACGCCCACCTTGCTGACCTCCACCTCGACCTGGTCGCCCGGCTTCATCCACACCGGCGGCGTGCGCTTGACGCCAACGCCGCCCGGCGTGCCGGTCACGATCACGTCGCCGGACTGCAGCGAGGTGAAGGCCGAGATGTATTCGATCAGCACCGGGATGCTGAAGATCATGGAAGCCGTGGTGGTGTGCTGCATGACCTGGCCGTTGAGCCGGGTTTCCAGCGTAAGCTCTTCGCCGTCGGCAATCTCGCTGCGCGTCACCATCCAGGGACCGAAGCTTCCGGTGCCGCTGAAGTTCTTGCCGGCGGTGAACTGCAGCGTGTGCTTTTGCCAGTCGCGCACCGAAGCGTCGTTGTAGGCGCTGTAGCCCGCCACGTGCTCCCAGGCATCGGCCTCGCGTATGCGCCGCCCGGCCTTGCCGATGATCACGGCGATCTCGCCTTCATAGTCGAGCTGCGTCGATTCGGCCGGTATCAGGATGGGCTGGCGATGCGCGGTCTGCGACTCGGCCACGCGCATGAAAAGCAGCGGATGCTGCGTCGGGTCGCGCTGGGTCTCGATGCGGTGCGCCTCGTAGTTGTGGCCCACGCAGAAGATCTTGCCCGGCGCCGGGATCACCGGCAGGAACCGGATGGCGTCCAGTGGCAGCGCGGGCGCGGCGGTGGGCGGGGCGGCGATCTCCTCCAGCTTGCCGGCCTGCAATGCGCTGAGCAGCGTCGGGTACTGCGCCGAGTGCAGGGGCAGGACGCCGGCCTCGGTGGCCACGCCCCAGCCGGGCTGTCCCTGATATTGGTAACTGCTGAATTTCACGATGTACTTTCTGTGGTGGGATAAAGAGGGTGGTTCAGTCCAGCGAGATGTTCAGGCGCTTGAGGGTCTCGCCATAACGCTGCGAGTCATTGCGCAGCTGCTGCAAAAACTGCTCGGTGTTGAGGAAGTAGGGCTCGTAGTACATCGCGGCGTACTTGTCTTTCAGGTCCGGCTCAGCCAGCACGGCGGCCACGTCTTTCTGGATTTTTTCGACCACGGCCTTGGGCGTTCCCTTGGGCGCCAGCAACGCCGTCCAGGCGCTCAGCTCAAACCCCGCCGGGCCGCCCGATTCGGCGACGGTGGGCACGTCCGGGAAACCGGCCACGCGTTTGGGCGCGGCCACCGCGAGGTAGCGCGTGCGGCCCGCGCGTTGCATGGCGCCCGCGCTGGCGGCGCTGCCGAAAGCCCAGTCCACTTCCTGGTTGCCCACGGCCACGTAGAGCTGCGACATTTCCTTGTAGGGCACGTGGGTCATCCTGGTGCCGGTGGCGGTCTCCAGCATGGCCGCACCTATGTGGCCGGGGCTGCCGACAAACCAGGAGCCGTAGTTGACCTGGCCGGGGCCGGCCTTGGCGGCGGCGCCCAGGTCGGCCATGGTCTTGTAGCGGCTGCCCGCCGGCACCGTGACAAAAAAGTAGTTGCGCAGTATCGGCGTGACGGGCTCGAAGTCGCGCAGCAGCTCATAAGGCAGCTTCTTGAACAGGAAGGGCTGGGCCGCCATCTGCGCGTTGTCCATTTGCAGCAGCTCATGGCCGTCGGGCGCAGCGCGCTTGATGGCTTCTATCGCGATAAAACCGCTCGCGCCGGGCCGGTTGTCGACGATGACGGGTTTGCCCCAGATTTTTGACAGCTTGTCGGCCACCAGCCGCAGCGCGACCTCGGGCCCGCTGCCGGCCGGGAAGGGCGTGACCACGCGCACCGGCTTGCTTGGGAAATCCTGTGCGTGGGCGGTGGCGGTGATCGCGGCCAGCAATGCGGCGGCCAGAGCCAGGCCAGGCCTGCGCCAGGTTGTGAAAGAAGTCGGGAAAGCGTGCGTCATAGTTTTGTCTCCAGGGGTGGATAGAAGTAGCGGTCTACGCCGCTTGGGGGATGGAAGTCGAATGCGGCTGCAGCAACTGCCGTAATTGCGCGATGCTTTGTTCGTCGCCGCGGCGCAGGTAGGCCAGCACATAACGGTCGGGCCGCAGCAGCACGGCTTGCGCGCCGGCGCTGCGGATGATGGCTTCCAGCGTGCCGCCACAGTCGCGCAGTGTGGTGTCCGTCTCGGCGCGCTGCAGGAAATCGTCGCTTTGCGCCACTACCGGGATATGGCGGCAGTCCAGTCCCGCGCTGGCCAGCGCCGCCAGCGCGGCGGCCACGGCGCTGCTCTCGGCATCGGCCAGGGACAGCAGGGCAAAGCCGCTGCCGAGCACGTCGTCCAGCGCGGCCTGCGTGCCGCCCGGAAGTTCCACCTGGGGCTGCGGCAACAACTGCCCGGCGGGCACCAGCGCGGCAGCCGCATGGCGGGGCACAAAGAAGCCCTCAAAGAAGCGCGGCTTGGGCTTGAATTTGAGCTGCAGCACGTAGTCGCGCACGGGTGGAAGGACGCTGAAGAGCTTGAGCGCGCCCTGCGTCAGCATGGCGGCCGGCACCGATTTGGGCTGCATGAAGGTGCCTATGCGCACAGCCATCTGGATCAGCGACCAGGCGTGCGGCTTGCGCTCGGTTTCGTAGCTGTCCAGCAGCGAAGCCGGCAGGCGGCCCTGCACCACGGCAGCCAGCTTCCAGGCCAGGTTGGCCGCGTCGCGCACGCCGCTGTTCATGCCCTGGCCCGCAAAGGGCGGTGTCAGGTGGGCGGCATCGCCGGCCAGCAGCACGCGGCCGGCCTTCCAGCGGCTGGCCACGCGCGCGTGGAAGGCATAGACCACCTTGCGTGTGATGGGCAGCTGCGCATCGACCGGTTCGCGCGCGTGGATCCAGCCGCGCACGCGGGCCTCGTCCAGCATGTCGTCGGGGTCTTCGCCTTCGTGCAGCATGAACTCGTAGCGCAGCGTGCCGTCCGGGCCGGGCAGGCGTATCGCCGGACGCGCCGGGTCGCAGTAAGTGCGCGTGTGGCGAAAGGCCGAGTTGCGCTCCAGCAGGTCGACGATCAGCCATTTTTCGTCGTAGCTGCTGCCGGTCAGCGGTATGCCCAGCTGCTCGCGCACGCCGCTGCGGCCGCCATCGCAAGCCACCAGCCAGTCGCAGCGGATGTGTTTTGTCTCACCGCCGTGGCGCAGTTCAAGCTGGACGCCATTGCCGCTATCACCATCGTCGTGGAATTTCACGAGTTCATGGCCGAACCAGATCGCCGAGCCGCTAAAACGCCGCAGCCCGTCGCGCAGCTGGCCCACCAGCACCTGCTGGCGAAAGGCGTTGCGCTTGGGAAAGCCGTGCTCCATGGCCTGCGGCTCGATGCGCGCGAACACCTTGCCGCGCCACGAGTAGTAATGCACGCCGTAGCCTTGCACCACATGCGGCAGCACTTCGGTGATCAGGCCGGTGGCCTGCACCGTGCGCAGGCTCTCATCGTCGATGGTGACCGCGCGCGGCTCGCCCACGGTGCTGGTGTTGCGCTCGATGACCAGGGTCTCCACGCCCTGCCTGCCCAGCAGGTTGGCCAGCATGAGGCCGGTAGGCCCCGCGCCCACGATCACGACGGGAAAATGCTGCTGCTGCTGGCCCGGCAGGGCCGGCATGGCCGACATGGCCGACAAGGGGAGGGGGGCGTTCATGGGGTTTCCGTTTTTCGGGTGGCGCGGGCTTTGTCGCGCTGGTCCTGCAGCCGGCCTTCGATGCGGCCGGCGGCGCTTTGCAGCCGGGCCAGTGTGGTCTTGCGCAGGGCGGTGGTCAGCGAGGCCGCCGGCATCACCACGCTGAGGCTGCCCAGCAGGTGCTCGCCGTCGCGCAGCGCCACCGCAAAACCCACGGCGTCGGGGTCGACCTCGCCTTCGGTGATGCAGTGGCCGACTTCGCGTATGCCGCGTAGCACCTTGGCCAGCTGGGCGTAGTCGTCGGGCAGGCCGGCGGCCACCAGGGTCTTGCGCTCCGAGGCCCAGAGCTGCTTGAGCTGCGTGGCCGGCAGGTAGGCCAGGATGATCTTGGAGGTCGCACCGCGGTACAGCGGCATGGCGCGGCCGCGTTCATAACTGACCGACAGGGCAGGGTTGCGGCCCTTGACCTGGTGCAGGCACATCACCTTGCTGCCGTGAAAGCGGCATAACAGCACCGTGCCGCCGGTCTGCTCCGCGAGCTTGCCGGGCAGCTCGCCGGCGGCCTGCAGCAGCGGGTCGGCCAGGCGTATCTGCCGGTCCAGTTCCACCACCATGGGGCCCAGCACATAACCGCGGTCGGCCACGCGCTCCAGCATGCCGGCGGCGGCCAGCTGGCCCAGGTCGCGGTAGACGCTGGCGCGCGACACGCCCAGCTCCTGCATCAGCCATTCAGGTGTGATGACCGGCCTCTCCAGGCTGAACAGCCCGAGGATGCGCAGCATGCGGTTGGTGCTTGCCATGGTGTGTCTTTCAGTGGGCCGTGCGGGCTAGCTGCGCAGGATGGCCTTGCCCCAGAGGTTGAGCGTGCGCTCCTCGTGCGGCCAGGTCCCGGCGGGGCGGCCGGGCGCGCAGTGCTCGATCTCCGAGGAAATCTCGGCCAGGTTGCCGTCGGGGTCGCGCACCATGAAGAACACGTCGTTGCCCGGGCCGTGGCGGCCTATGCCCCAGACAATGGGCACTTTGAGAGCCGCCATGTGGTCGCCCCAGTCCTTCATGCCGGCCCAGTCGGGGGTCTCGAAGGACTGGTGGTCGAAGCAGGCGGCGGGCGCGAAGAACAGGGCCAGCGCATGGTGCAGCGCGTCGGTGCGCAGGAAGCAGGCGCGCAGCGTGCCTTCGGGGTCTTTCACCGCGTCCGACAGCACAAAGCCCAGTTGCTCCGTGTAGAAGGCCAGCATGGCCGGCAGGTTCGGTGTGCGCAGCGCGAAGTGCTGCAGTGTGGCGGACGGCAGTGCCGTCGCTTCCGCAGCGGCCGGGGCCGCGGGCGGCGTGAACACCACGAGGTTGCCGTCGGGGTCCTTTAATGCGATGGCCTCGCCGCCGGCGAAATCGGCGGGCGGCGCTTCACGCGGCAGCCCTTGCACGCGCGCCGCTAAAGCCTGCCAGGCACCGGTGTTCGCCAGGGCGTAGTGGGCGTAGTGAAGCTGGTTGGCCGGGCCTTCGGAGAGCCGCAGCTCACGCCCCGGGCCGCGGCACAGGTAGCCGCCCGCCGCGGGCGCCATCGCCATGCCGTAGGCGCTGCTGTAAAAGCGCGCGGCCTGCAGCGGGTCGGGCGAATAAAGGTGAAGGCATTGCAGCGCGGCTTGCGGTTCCATGGGGGCGGCTCTCGGTGTAAATCGGTGCCTCCACTGTCGCCGTGGCCTCAAATGGTGTCAAACGTAAATCTCAATAGGTGAGATTTGACCAATATTTCCCCAGAGGCGGATTTGCGGCGCTTCGTGCGGCGCAGGCCTGCAAATGGCTGCCCGTACAACTACACGCGCGTCAGCCATCCCTTACTTGCAGCAGGCCTTCAGGCTGGCACCGGCCGCGAGGCGTGCTGCCTACATTGGACTTGTGTTTAAACCCTGACTACTTTTAGGAGAGACAAATGCCCATCATTGCCTGGCTACTCGGCGTTCCACTCAGCGTCATCCTGATCCTGATGTTGCTGGGCGTGTTTTAGAGCCGCACGGTGAACGGCTTCACGGCCGTTCAAGCAAAAGCCCGCGAATGCGGGCTTTTGCGTTTGGAAGAGTGCTTAGAGCGCGGCGGCCGGTTCCCTGCGCCGGGCGCGTATCCGCGCCACCTTCCACCAGCCCGGCAGCAGGCTCTGGATTTCGGGCCGGGTAAAGCGGTCGTCGATCAGGTAGACCACGCCGCGGTCCGAGGTCGTGCGTATCACCCGCCCGGCCGCCTGCACCACTTTCTGCAGGCCGGGGTAGAGATAGGTGTAGTCGTAACTCTGGGCCGCGCCGAAATTGGCGCCCATGCGTTCGCGGATCTGCTCGTTCACCGCATTGACCTGCGGCAGGCCCAGCGTGGCGATGAAAGCGCCTATCAGGCGTTCGCCCGGCAGGTCTATGCCTTCGGCGAAGGAGCCGCCCAGCACGGCAAAGCCTATGCCCTGCGAGTCCGGCGTGAAGCGCGCGAGGAAGGCGTCGCGCGCGGTTTCCTCCATGCGGCGCGTCTGCTCCCACACCGGGATCTGCGGGTAGCGCTGGCGGAACAGCGCCACCAGCTGCTGCAGGTAGTCGTAGCTGCTCAAGAACGCCAGGTAGTTGCCGGGCTGGCCCTCATATTGCCGCGCCATCAGGTCGACGATGGGCGAGAGCGAATCGCCCCGGTGCTGGAAACGCGTGGAGACGTCGCTGACCACCGAGACCCGCAACTGCTCGGCCAGGAAGGGCGAATCCACCTCGGTCCACACCGTGCCGGCCGGCAGGCCCAGCGTGTCGGCGTAATAGTTCTGCGGGCTCAGCGTGGCGGAAAACAGCGCCGCCGACTGCGCGGCCGCGAAGCGCGGCGCCAGGAAGGGCGCGGGCACCACGTTGCGGATGTTGAGCACCGCGAGCGGCTGGCCCAATGCCTGGCCGAAAGTGTTAGGCCCCGTGTCGGCTTGCAGCGTCACGTCAAACAGCGAATGCTCGCCGAAGGCCTCGGCCATGCGCGAGAAATGCAGGGCCTCGAAATAAAAATCCTGTAGCTCACCGTCCATGCGCGTCGGGTTGGCCATCAGGAAGTCGGTGACCTGGGTCAGCGCCTGCCCCAGTGTCTTGAGGAAAGGCGCGGGCAGTTCGGGATGCACCTGGTAGGGCTCGTCCTGATATTGGTGAAGCTCTTGCAGGCTGCGGTTGAGCCGCTCCAGCGCGCCGCGCACGGCACGCGGCGCACCGGCGTGCACCTGCTGCAGCTGCGCCTGGCTCAGCGTGGCCGAATACATTTTCCGCGCGCGCTCCACCAGGTTGTGCGCCTCGTCCACCAGCACGCTGACACGCCACTGGTTGCCCTGGGCCTGGCCGTGCAGCAGGGCGCTGGTGTCGAAGTAGTAGTTGTAGTCGCCCACCACCACGTCCGACCAGGTCACCAGTTCCTGGCTCAGGTAATAGGGGCACACATGGTGAGCCAGCGCCAGTTCGCGCAGCGCGGCCTTGTCCAGCGGTCCTTGCGCGGCGGCGTGCTTCACGGCGGCGCTGCGCGCCTGCGGCAGGCGATCGTAAAAGCCCTTGGCCAGCGGGCAGGCATCGCCGTGGCAGGCCTTGCCAGGGTGCTCGCAGGCCTTGTCGCGCGCCACCAGTTCCAGCACGCGCAGCGGCAAAGCCTGGCTGCTGCCCTTGATGCGGTCCAGCGCATCCAGCGCCAGCCGGCGGCCCGGTGTTTTGGCCGCCAGGAAAAACAGTTTGTCGAGCTGCTTCCTGGGCACCGCCTTGAGCAGCGGAAACACCGTGCCTATGGTCTTGCCTATGCCCGTGGGCGCCTGCGCCATCAGGCAGGTGCCGGCCTGCGCGGTCTTGTAGACGGCCTCGGCCAGTTCGCGCTGGCCGGGCCGGAAGTCCGGATGCGGAAACTCCAGCGCCGTGAGCGCCGCGTCGCGTGCCTGGCGGTGCGCGAGTTCCTGCGTGGCCCAGGCCAGGAAGCGTTCGCACTGGGCTTCAAAATATTCCTTGAGTGCGGCGGCCGTGAAATGCTCGGTCAGCGGCGTTTCCTGCGCGCTGGCCACGTCGAAGTAGACCAATGTCAGGTTGATGTCGGGAAGCTTCCTGTCCTGGCACAGCAGCCAGCCGTAGATCTTGAGCTGCGCCCAGTGCAGGTGCCGGCGGTTGTCGGCCATGGCATGCAGGTCGCCGCGGTAGGTCTTGACTTCCTCCAACTGGTTCTGCTCGGGGTCGTAGCCGTCGGCGCGGCCGCGCACCGTCAGCGCCTGGTATTCGCCCTCCAGGCTGACTTCGGACTGGTAGGACTCGCCACGGCGCGATGCGACCAGCGCATGGCCGGCCATGCCTTCCTGGGCGGAAGGCGAGGGGGTGAAGCGCAGGTCCAGGTCGCCATGCTTGGCGGTGAACTCGCACAGGGCCCTGACGGCCACGACATATTTCAAGGGGGAGCGCTCTCTGGATAACGGGAATTGGGGAAGAGGTTCATGGTAGCGCAGGCGCCGCCGGCCCCCATCCCAGCCWTCCCCCCGGCGGGGGAAGGGGCAAGACCCCGTGAAATAGAGCATTAACATGCCGGCCATTTACCGATGCGCCGCGCCCGTCTACATTGACGCCATGGACCAGATCATCTTGTGGCTGCAGCAATACGGGCTGGCCGCCGTTTTCCTCAACATCGTGCTGGAGCAGCTGGGCCTGCCGATCCCGGCCTACCCGGTGCTCATACTCACGGGCGCCCTGAGTTTCAACGGCCAGTATTCGGCCGGCGGCCTGCTCGCCACGGCGGTGGGGGCCTGCCTGATCGCCGACAGCGTCTGGTATTGGGCCGGCCACCGCTACGGCAGCCGCGTGCTCAAGACCTTGTGCCGGATTTCGCTGTCGCCCGATTCCTGCGTGCGGCAGACCGAATCGATCTTCACGCGCTGGGGCGTGAAGTCCCTGGTACTGGCCAAGTTCATCCCGGGTTTTGCCTCGCTGGCCACCGCGCTGGCCGGCCGCACCGGTGTGCCCTTCGGTCGCTTCCTGTTGTTTGACGCCATAGGCGCGGCGTTGTATGCCGGCGTCGGCTTGGGCCTGGGCATGCTGTTCCATGACGCGGTGGCCGACGTGCTGGCCATCTTCGAGCAGATGGGGCGCATAGGCCTGATGGTGCTGCTGGCCGGTTTCGCGCTTTTCCTGGCGCACAAATGGTGGCAGCGCCAGCGCTTTTACCGCCAGCTGCGCATGGCGCGCATCACGCCGCAGGAGCTGCTGCACCTCACGCAAGGCGAGCAACCGGCCGTGATCCTCGACGTGCGCACCGAACTCAGCCGCGGCGGCGGCGGCATCATTCCGGGCGCCCTGCTGTGGTCGGACCCGGACCGCAAAATGGCCACACTGGACCTGCCGCATGACGTGGCCGTGGTGGTTTACTGCGCCTGCCCCAACGACGCCTCGGCCGCCCAGGTGGCCAGGCGGCTGATGGCCGCGGGTTTCAAGAACGTGCGCCCGCTGCATGGCGGCATAGACGCCTGGCAGGCCGCCGGGCTGTCGCTGGAGTACCCGCACGCCGTGTGAAAGGGTAAAAAACACCTTTCCGCTGGTGCGCCTCTGCCGCCCGGCTGAAATTTGCAAAAAAGAGGTCTTAAGTTTTCAGATTCGGCGCCCACCAGGCGGCTGCCACACCCAAAAGAAGACAGGGTGTTGTCCTATGGCGGATTTTCTTGTGGCCCAGCACACTCGAGCAGCGCAACGCCGTGCAAAATGCACCAAGGCGACTTGCCTTTGACAAGAAAGTTAACAGCCGCGCATGAAGCCCCGTCCGCCAGGCGCATTGATCGCAGCCCACCGCCAGCATGGCTTGCCGGGATGGCCCGCCGCCGTGCCGCGGAACCCGCGCGCCGGGGAGCGCCGGTGAAAAGGGACGAAACCCTGGCCCAGGCCAACGAGCGCCTGGAGGCTGAGGCGCAGGCGCTGGCCGCGGCCAACCAGGCCCTGGCGCAGGAGCTCGCCGAACAGCGCCGCGCCGCCGAGGCGCTCCAGGACGACGTCGACAGCCTGCGCAGCCTGGCATCGATCTCGTCCGACTGGTACTGGGAGCAGGACGCCGATTGCCGCTTCACCGACATCACCGCCGAGCGCGGCACGCGTGGTACAGGCACCGCCGCTGACCCGGACCTCAACAGCGCCATCGGCAAGCAGCGCTGGGAACTGCCCGGCGCCTATCCTTTGAGCATGTCCTGGGACCACCACCGCGCGGTGCTCGAGGCGCGCCGGGCGTTCCGGGATTTCGAATACATCCGGGTGCTGGGCGACGGCGTGGCCCATTATTTTTCCGCCAGCGGCGTGCCGGTGTTCAACAAGCAGCAGGAGTTCACCGGCTATCGCGGCATCACGCGGGACATCACGGTGGCCAGGCGCATCGAGGAAAAAGAACGCAAGGCCGCGCGTTTCCTCGACGACGTCGTCGACAACATGCCGGTTGCCGTGCACCTGAAGTCGGTGCAGGACGGCCTGCGCGTGGTGGCCTGGAACAAGGCTGCCGAAAGTCTCTACGGCATCCGGCGCGAGGACGCCATGGGCCGCACCGTGCACGACCTCTGGCCGCAGGAGCACGCCGACCGCATCAACGTCTCCGACGTCGAGGTGGCCAACAGCGGCGTCATGCAGGATTTCACTGACCGGGTCATCATGACGCGCGACCGCGGAAATATCCGCGTGCATATGCGCAAGGTCCCGCTCAAGGACGGGGGCGGTGCCGTCACGCACGTTCTGATCACGGCCGAGGACATCACCGAGCGCCTGGCCGCCGAGGATCGCCTGCGCAGCAGCCAGGCGCGGTTCGAAAGCCTCACCCAGCTCTCGTCCGACTGGTACTGGGAACAGGACAAAAACTTCCGCAACGTCTTTGTCTCCAACGATCCACAGCGCTTTGCCCTGGGAACCCAGGTCATCGGGGAGGGGCTATGCCGATGGGACCTGCCCAACTCCGAGCCGCTTGTCGGCACGTGGGAAGAGCACAAGGCCGCCTTGCAGGCGCATTTGCCGTTCCGTAATTTTGAGTACCGGCTGGCCAAGGCGGATGGACGTCCCATTTACCGCAGCGTCAGCGGCGAGCCGGTGTTTGGCGACGACGGAGCCTTCGAAGGCTACCGCGGCGTGGGAAGCGACATCACCGAGCGCAAGCAGACCGAAACCGCGCTGCGCGCGAGCAGCGCGCGTTTCCGGGTGGTGGTCGGGGCGCTTGCCGAAGGCGTGGTGCTGCGTGACGCCGAAGGCAAAATCATCGACTGTAACGCCAGCGCGGAGCGCATTTTCGGCAAGAGCCTGGCGCAGATGAAGGGCCTGACCTCGGCGGCGCTGGATTGGGAGCGCTTGCGCGAGGACGGCACCCACATGCCCGAAGTTGAATGGGCCAGCGTGCGCGCCAAAACCAGCGGCCAGGCGCAGAGCAACGTCGTGCAGCGTTACCGCAGGCCCGACGGCAGCACCTTCTGGGGCCTCATTAACGTGCAGCCGCTGTTCGACGGCAACAGCGACGTTCCCACCGGCTTTGTCACTTCGATCTCCGACATCACCAAGCGCAAGCAGGCCGAGGTGGAAATCGTCCGGCTCAACGTCGACCTGGAAAACCGCGTGCTGCGCAGGACAGCGCAGCTCGAAGCGGCCGGCAAAGAGATGGAGGCCTTCTCGTACTCGGTGGCGCACGACCTGCGCACGCCCCTGAGCACCATAGACGGCTTCTGCGCGCTGCTCGAAAAACACATGCCGCCCGCCGCCGGCGAGCGCGCCCTGCATTTCCTCGAACGCATACGCAGCAGCGTGCGCCGCATGGGCGAGCTCACCGACGGGCTGCTGGCCCTCACGCGCCTGTCGCGCACCAGCATGGTCTGGGACACGGTGGACGTCAGCGCCGAGGCGCTGCGCGTGGCCAAGCAGCTCAAGGACGCCGAGGCCGGGCGCGACGCGCGCATCACTGTCGAGCCCGGGATGCTCGCGCGCGGCGACCAGGCCATGCTCTCCCAGGTGCTGGATCAGCTGGTCGCCAACGCCTGGAAGTTCAGCGCCAAGAAGGAGCATGTCGAGATCACCGTCGGCAGCCAGCGCGGCAAGGATGCGCAGACCGTGTTCTTTGTGAAGGACAAGGGGGCGGGCTTTGACATGGCTTATGTCGACAAGCTGTTCGGCAACTTCGAGCGCCTGCATTCGCCCGAGGAGTTCGCCGGCAGCGGCATAGGCCTGGCCACGGCCAAGCGCATCATCGACCGGCACGGCGGAAAGATCTGGGCGCAATCGGTGGTTGGCGAAGGCAGCACCTTTTATTTCTCGCTCGGCGGCGACCAGACAGGCATCGGGCAACCCGCCCAGCCCGCCCGGGCCGCCGAGGCGGAGCAGGACTCGGGCTTCTCGACGCTGGAGGCGCCCACCGGCGAGCTCTTCAGCAGCGACAACGACGCCTTCATGCTCAACGACCAGCAGTTCAGCAACGCGTTCGAGCACGCCGCGATCGGAATGACGCTGATCGGCATAGACTCGCGCCGGCTCAAGGTCAACAACGCCTTCTGCCAGATGCTCGGTTATTCCGAGGCCGAGATGCTGGCGCGCACCATCCACGACCTGACCCACCCCGACGACATTGAATGGGACCTGGAGCAGCGCCGGCGCGCGCTGGCCGGCGAGATCGAGTCCTTCCACACGGAAAAGCGCTACATCCACAAGGACGGCCACACCGTCTGGGGCTACATGAGCTGTTCGCTGGTGCGCGACGAGGACCGCAAGCCGCTGCGCTTCATCGCGCAAATCCAGGACATCACCGAACGCAAGGAGACCGAGAAGGTGCTTCGCGAAAGCGAGGAACGCTTTCGCGCGCTCACCGCGTTGTCCTCCGACTGGTTCTGGGAGCAGGACGAGAACTTCCGTTTCGTCGAGGTCTCGGGCGAAAGCACCAACGCCTCCGGCATTTCGTCCGCGGCTTACGGCAAGACCCCCTGGGAGCTGGACCACATCCACATGAGCGAGGCCACCTGGGCCGCCCACCGGGCCGTGCTTGAGCGGCACGAAGTCTTCCGCGACTTCGAGAGCATACGGCGCGACGCCAACGGCCAGGTCCGCTACCTGAGCATCAGCGGCGTGCCGATTTTTGACGCCGCCGGCAAGTTCACCGGCTACCGCGGGACGGGCCGCGACACCACCGAGATGCGCCGGGTCACCGAGGCGCTGCGCACCAGCGAAGCGCAGATGCGCGAAATCACCGACACCGTGCCGGCCTGGATCACCTACGCGGACGCCGACCAGCGGCTGCGCTTTCACAACCGGGCCTACGAGGAAGTCTTCGGCATGACGCAGGAGCAGCTGGAAGGCAAGACCATTCGCGAAATCCTGGGCGAGGAGATGTACGCGGTGATCAGGCCCCGGGTGGAAGAGGTGCTGCAGGGCTATCCGGTGGTCTATGAGCGTTCGCAGAAAACCGCCCGCGGCGGCACGCGCGACTACGTGCTCAATTACTTCCCGCGCTACGGCGACGGCGCCGACGAAGGCAAGGTGATCGGCTTCTACACGCTGGCCAACGACGTCACCGAGCTCAAGCGCATTGACCGCATGAAGAGCGAGTTCGTCTCCACCGTCAGCCATGAGCTGCGCACGCCGCTCACCTCGATACGCGGTTCGCTGGGCCTGATCTCCGGCGGCGTCGCCGGCCAGCTGCCGGAGGCGGTCAAGACCCTGGTGGGCATCGCCAAGAGCAATTGCGAGCGCCTGATCCGGCTCATCAACGACATCCTGGACATCGAGAAAATCGAGTCCGGCAAGATGACCCTGGACCTGCAGATCATCGAACTCAAGCCCCTGCTGGAGCAGGCGCTGGCCGCCAACGAGGGTTACGGCGCCGCCAAGAACGTGAGCCTGAGCCTGCAGTTCCCCGACGACGAGGAGTTGATGGTCAGGGCCGACGGCGACCGGCTCACGCAGGTCGTGACCAACCTGCTGTCCAACGCCATGAAGTTTTCGCCCAACGACGGCGTGGTGGAGATCCGCGCGATGCGCACTGCGATCGGCCTGCGCGTCGAGGTGCGCGACCACGGGCCCGGCATTCCCGAGGAATTCCGCAAGCGCATCTTCCAGAAATTTTCCCAGGCCGACTCCTCCGACACGCGCCAGAAGGGCGGCACCGGGCTGGGCCTGAACATTTCACGCGCCATCATCGAGCGCCTGGGCGGCACAATAGGCTTTGACACCCACACCGGCGAGGGCACCACCTTTTACTTCGAACTGCCCGAATGGGTGGAGCCGCCACCCACGCGCCCCGTGGAAATCGGCGGCGACCGCCCGCGCGTGCTGGTCTGCGAGGACGATCCCGACATCTCCCGCCTGATCGGCATGATGCTGGACAAGGGCGGTTTCGACGCCGACCCGGCCTACAGCGCCGAGGCGGCCCTGGCCATGCTGGAGCAGCAGCACTACGCCGCCATCACGGTCGACCTCAAGCTGCCCGGCCAGGACGGCATCGCGCTGATCCGTGCGCTGCGCGGGCGGCTGCTCACGCGCGACGTCCCGGTGGTCGTGGTCTCGGCCTGGGCCGGCGAGGGGAAGGTGCAGTTCAACGACCAGGCGCTGACCGTCTCGGACTGGCTGGAAAAGCCCATCGACGAAAACCTGCTGGTGCTGGGCGTGCGCCACGCCATCGCGGGCGCCGCTGAAAACAAGCCTGTCATCCTGCACGTCGAGGACGACCCCGACATCCAGCGCATCGCCGCCACCATCGCGCAGGACTTCGCCACCTTCGTCTTCGCGGCCACGCTGCAGGAGGCGCGCTCGCGCCTGCACAGCCAGCCCTTCGACCTGGTGCTGCTGGACATCAACCTCAAGGAAGGTTCGGGCTGGGACCTGCTGACCGACATCGAGGCCCTCGAGTCGCCGCCGCCGGTGGTGGTGTTTTCCGCGATCGAGGCGACCCGGGCCCAGGCCGCGCGCGCCACCGCCGTGCTGGTCAAGGCCAAAACCTCCAACCAGGAACTGCTGGAGACCCTGAGGCGGGTACTGGGCCTGGCCCGTCCGCCTGAAATAGAGCTCGAGTAAGGCTGCCGGTAGTTCCTAGGCGCCCGGCGATTCCATCATCGCCGTGTAGCGCCGCTGCATCTCCTCGGGTGTCACCGTTTCAATGCTGTGGCCCACGCTCCAGCGGTGGCCGAAGGGGTCGCGAAAACTGCCCGAGCGTTCACCGTAGAAATGGTCTTGCGCGGCCATCTCCAGCGTGGCGCCGGCCTGCAGCGCGCGGGCGATGACCGCGTCGCAGTCGTCGACATGCAGGTGCAGGGTGACGCTGGCCGGCATGTCCCGCGCCGGCGCCGCGACGCCGCATTCCGGGAACTCGTCGGACAGCATCAGCGTGGCGCCGCCGAAGTCCAGTTCGGCGTGGCCAATGCGGCCGCTGGGCTCCGTCAGGCGGAATTTTTCGGTCGCCCCGAACACCGAAATGTAAAAAGCCAGGGCTTCTTCAGCGCCCTTGACGTGGATGTAAGCGAACAGTTCGTGAATGGCCATGCCGGCTCCTCTGAAAGGGAATGCGGCCAGTCTATAGCCCGGCATTCGCCCGGTCTTGAACAAAATTGACATGTGGCCGCAAAGAGGCTGCACCGGCTGCGGGCGGCACCGGCACATGGTTGGCCGAGGCCGGCCGCGCCAGCCGGTACTGCTCGGGTGTGAGGCCGGCGAACTCACGGAACTCGCGGTTGAAATGCGGCTGGTCGCTGTAGCCCGCCTCCATCGCCACGGCGGCCAGGGCCAGGGGGCCCTGCACCAGCGGCAGGGCTTTCTGGAAACGCCGCACCCGGCAATACAGCTTGGGACCCAGGCCCACGGCCTGCGAGAAGATGCGTATGAACTGCCGGTGGCTGTAGCCGCTGCGGGCCACCGCATCATTCACGTCCATGCCCGCCTCGAACTGCCGCAAGGCCAGCATGGCCACCGGGTGCGCGGCCCGCGCCGGCCCGGCGCGCAGGCGCTCCAGCAGCAGGGCCTCAAGGCGGTGCAGGGCATCCCGCGGTGTCGCGGCGGCCAGCAACTGCTCGCGTGCCGCGGCGGCATGGCTGCCCCACAGGTCTTCCAGGCTCACGTGTTGTCCCGCCAGTTCATCGGCCGGCAGGCCCAGCAAGGCCTGCGCCGCGCCGGGCAGCAATTGCACGCCCACCGAGGGGGAGGGTGCGGTAAGGTCTTTGGCGTAAAACACCGCGCGCGGCCCGCCCACCAGCGTATGGCCGAGCTGCCGTCCCTCGCCATCGGCTGCGCTGTCGAAGATGCGCACGGACGGCCCCGAGAGGCGGAACACCAGGTGCATCAGGCCGGTCGGCAACACATGTTCGCGCGCCGGCGCCGCCTTGGCCTCCATGGGCGCAGGCACGCCGGCCCACGCCGTCTTGACGAAGGGCGCAAGCAGAGGATGGGGCGCACGTTGCATGGACTTATATGGTGGACTCTGAAGCCTGGGCTTGTCTTCAGTCTAGGCCCTGGCCGCACCCCTGTCATGCGGCCGGGCATGCGGCGGCGCAGCCTGCGGCTATTCCTGGCTGCAAATTCAACTTCCCTGTGCAACGAAATTTAATTTCAAACTAAACGCACATTCTTCAGGGTAATCACTTACATAATCTCACAATTAGCCAAATATCCTACGATTTCTGAAATTAACTTTCACGTAGGAGTGCTTATGGCTTACCGCATACAGACACGCCGGCTGCTGCCGGCACTGGTTTTTGGCCTGATGGCCGCTGTGCAGGGCGCCGCCCCGGCGCTGGCCCAGACCACGGCTTCGGCGGCCAACCTGGCCATGGTGGGCGAGCCGCCCTCGCTGGACCCGATGCAGGCCACCACCGACCTGGTCGGCACCATCATGCAGCACGTGTATGAGCCGCTCTACACCTTTGACGCCAAGTGGAATGTCGTGCCCATGCTGGCCGAGGGCATGCCGCGCTTCTCGGCCGACGGCAAGGTCGTCACCATCACCCTGCGCAAGGGCGTGAAGCTGCACTCGGGCCGCGCGCTGGACGCCGAAGACGTGGTCGTCAGCCTCAAGCGCTGGATCAAGGAAGCGCCGCGCGGCAAGGCTGTGGGCAAGGAAATCGTCGAGCTGAAGTCGACGGGCCCGCTCACGGTGGAGCTGACGCTCAGGAACCCTTATGCGCCACTGCTCGCGCAGCTGGCCCTGCCCAGCGGCATGGCCGCCATCATGGCCAAGGAAGCCGTGCAGATTCCGCTGCGCGACTTCATCGGTACCGGCCCCTACAAATTCAAGGAGCGCCGCACCGACCAATACGTGGTGCTCACGCGCTTTGACGGCTACAGCGCGCGCAAGGAGCCGGCCAACGGCTACGGCGGCAAGCGCGAAGCCTTCATCGAAGAGCTGCGCTTCATCCCCGTGCCCACGCCCAACACGCGCGTCGAAGGCGCCATGTCCGGCCAGTTCCACTTCGCCGACCTGCTGCCCATAGACGCGCTGGCCCGCCTCGAAAAAGCCGGCGGCCGCGCCACCGCCGTGATCACGCCGGCCTTCGGTTTCCCCTACCTGGTGTTCAACACGCGTGAGGGCATCAACGCCAACAAGGGCATGCGCCAGGCCATCCAGACCGCCATAGGCCCCGGCGAGATGATGGCCGCCGGCTTCGGCGACACGCGTTTCTTCACGGCCGAAGCCAACCACTTCCCGCAGGGCTCGCCGTATTACTCCGCCGCCGGCGGCGAGAACTACAACCAGCGCGACCCGGCCAAGGCCAAGGGCCTGGCCGAAGCCGCCGGCTACAAGGGCGAAACGGTGCGCATCCTCACCAGCCGCCAGTACGACTTCCACTACAACATGGCGGTGGTCATGGCCGAGCAGCTCAAGCGCGCCGGCATCAAGGCCGAGCTCACCGTGGTCGACTGGGCCACGCTGGTGCAGCGCCGCAACGACTCCGCCGCCTGGGACATCTACGTGACGCATTCGGGCCTGCTGCCCGAACCCATGCTCTCGCCGCCGCAGCTCGGCGACGGCGCACCCGGCTGGTGGAACACCCCCGGCAAGCAGGCCGCGCTGCTCGAGTTCAACCATACGCCGGTGCCCGCCAAGCGCGCGCCGCTGTGGGGCAAGGTGCAGCAGCTCGTGTATGACGAAGTGCCTTACATCGACATCGGCAAGTTCAACAGCCTGTCGGCGAAGTCGACGAAGCTCGAAAATTACCAGCCCGCGCTATGGCCTTTCTTCTGGAACGTGAAGCTGAAGAACTGAGCGCAAACACCTCTCAAAAGCAAAGCCGTGCGGCCGTAAGCCGCACGGCTTTTTTCATGGGAACGGGCTCCAGATCGCCTGGCGACGGAATCCGGGATGTGTTACGTTCGCTCACTCAATCTGCTCTTGTGCCAGCCATGCTCAAAATCCTTCTGCCCTTGTTCGCCATGCTGTTTTCCGGCGTGACGCAAGCCGCCTCCAGCCCGGCGTCTTTCCCCTTTGATTCGAAACAGCTTGCCGGCCTGTGGGTCGAGAACTACGACACCGAGCCCGCTTGCGCGCCCGACAAGCTCAAGATGCGCATGCAGTTCAGCCGCGACGGGAAACACCTGGACATCACCTACGACCGGAAGTGGAAGACCGAACTGGGCGAAAAGGAAGGTTCACGTGCGATCGTGCTGTCGGCGAGCGCGACGACCCTCGTGATTCAGTATGAAGGAGAGACACGGCTCAAGCGGTCGGGCAGGCCGCTTGAATGGGAGCTTGCTGTCGTCGCGCCGGGCGTCTATCGCTGGCGCGAGACCGATTGGGAGCCGGGCCGTACCAATACCGTCGTGGGCATCCGGTGCTCCCTGTGAAGTAGCCTGAAAATGGCCTAAGGCGCTTTGCTGCGGTTCATCGCGTTGTCGAATTCCTCACGCGACAAAAATCCGTCCTTGTTCACGTCGGCCTCGTCAAAATGTTTCGAGACACCGCGAAAGTTCGACGCCTCGTCACGGCTGATCTTGCCGTCGCCGGTCTTGTCCATGAACTTGAAAGCGCGCTCCAGGTCCTTGGGGTCGTAGTAGACAACGGCTGGCGTTGCGGGTGCCGCAGCGGGCGCAGAGGCTGCCGCCGCCGGCTCCGGGGTCTGGGCGTTCGCCTGCGCGGCCAGCAGAGCGGCCGCGGCGGCCAGGGCCAGCAAGGATCCCAGCATCAACATGCGGGGGCGGTTCAAACGGGAAGGGGTCGTCGTTGTCGTGGGCTGTCTCATGGTCTTCCTGGGGGGAGTTGTCTAGGCACCATTGGATGCTACCCCTGGCCCTAATGCCAGTGTTCTTGCAGGGTGTTGCGCCGGTTTACACCAGTGCCAGCGCCGGACACATTTCTTTGCGCGATGTTCCAGCGCCAGAGCTTGCAAGCTCTTGTCTTCAATCTGTGTAAATCTGCGTAATCTGCGGATAAATCTTCATATCCACAGACGCAGATGTCGCGCCGCGTGCCAATGTGTACAGGCTGCACGTGACAACATAAAAAAACATTTTCCTGCGGCATCCGGGTTGACAAGCCGGGGCCACCCGCTCAATACTAAGCCTAATGGTTAAGTATAAAGAAGACGCCGAAGAGGCCCTCAATGCCGTGTTCGCCGCGCTCGCGGACCCGACCCGCCGCAAGGTGCTGCAAGACCTGGAGCGCGGCAACCTGTCCGTCGGCGAGCTGGCCCAGCCGCACGGCATGTCCTTGCCAGGCTTCATGAAGCACCTGCGGGTGCTAGAGGATGCCGGCCTGGTGACACGCGCCAAGGACGGGCGGGTCGTCAACCTGGCCATCTCGCCCGAGCCCATGCAGGAGGCCGCCATGTGGCTTTCCCGTTACGAGAAGTTCTGGTCCACCCGCCTCGATGCGCTGGGCCGCTACCTGTACCACCAAGAGGAGCTGAACCCGCCATGGAAAGAAGCGCAACGCAAGGCAAGCCGTCCGTCAACTTCACTCGGCACTACCCCGCCAGCTGCGAAAAAGTCTGGCGCGCGTGGACCGACCCGCAAGCGCTAGCGCAATGGTTCGGCCCCGACCCGGGCAGCGTGGTGACCCTCGCCGAGATGGACGTGCGCGTCGGCGGCCGCTACCACATCCGCTTCGGCGTGCCGGGCCAGGAGACCCACAACGTGAGCGGCACCTACCTCGAAGTCGAACCGCCCCACAAGCTGGTGTTCGACTGGGGCTGGCAAAGCACGCCCGAACGCGTGTCGCGGGTCAGCGTCATCCTGAAACCCTCGAGTGGCGGCACCGAACTCGTGTTCGTACATGAAAAATTCTTCGACCAGGCCGCGCGCGACAGCCACAACCAGGGCTGGGCCGGCGCCTTCGCCAAGCTCGACAAACTGTTTGCCGCTGAACCGTCGCCCACCTGAAAGCACCATCACCCATACATACACATCACCCTGAAAGGAGCCCACCATGCTAGCCAACAGAAACGCCATGGCGACTATCGCCGTCAAGGACCTCGCCGCCGCCAAAAAATTCTATGAAGGAAACCTCGGCCTCACGCCGCTTGAGGCCGAGGAGGAGGACGTGCTCACTTACCAGAGCGGCACCGCCACCGTCCTGGTCTATGTCTCGCAATTCGCCGGCACCAACCAGGCCACGTCCTGCACCTGGTCGGTGGGCGACGAGTTCGACAACATCATGAAAGCGCTCAAGGACAAAGGCGTGGCGTTTGAGCACTACGACATGCCCGGCATGGCGTTGCAGGGCGACGCCCATGTCGCCGGCGACTTCAAGGGCGCCTGGTTCAAGGACCCGGACGGCAACATCCTGCACATCCATAACCGCTGATCCACCTGCTTCGCCCCAAGGAGTCCGCCCGTGAATGCCAACCCCGCCGTGCACCCCATCGTGTCCAAAGAAGAATGGCTCGCTGCTCGCCGCCTGCTGCTGGCCCGCGAAAAAGAGCTCACCGCGCAGCGCGACCTGGTCAACGCCGAGCGCCGCCGCCTGCCCTGGCTGCCGGTCGACAAAGCCTATGTGTTCGACGGCCCCAAGGGGCGCGAAAGCCTGGCCGACCTGTTTGAAGGGCGCAGCCAGCTCATCGTCTACCACTTCATGTTCGGCCCGGGGTGGGAGGAGGGCTGCCCCAGCTGCTCTTTCCTGTCCGACCATATCGACGGCACTCTCGCTCACCTGGCCGCGCGCGACATCACGCTGGCGGTGGTCTCGCGCGCGCCGCTGGCCCAACTCGCCGCGTTCAGGCAGCGCATGGGCTGGCGCTTCAAGTGGGTGTCGTCCTCCGGCAGCGACTTCAACTACGACTACCACGTCTCCTTTACGCGCGAAGAACTCGCCGGCGGAAAGGTCGGCTACAACTACCGCATGGAAGACGTCGGGGGCATGGAGGACCTGCACGGCGTCAGCGTGTTCACGCGCGACGGCCAGGGCAACGTCTTCCACACCTATTCAAGCTATGCCCGCGGCGCGGACTCCCTGGTGGGCAGCTACCACTACATGGACCTCACGCCCAAAGGGCGCGACGAAGACGGCCTGCCGTTTCCCATGGCCTGGGTGCGCCACCATGACAAATACGGCGCGGCTGAAGCCAAGGCCCAGGCCACGGCCTGCTGCCATGCCGAGGCCGGCGCCGCATGACGGCTTCCCCCAAAGCCACGCGCCGCGACTGGATTGGGTTGGCCGTCATCGCGCTGCCCTGCCTGCTGTATTCCATGGACCTCACGGTCATGAACCTGGCGGTGCCGCACCTGAGCGCCGAGCTCAAGCCCACGGGCGCGCAGCTCCTGTGGATCGTCGACATCTACGGCTTCATGATCGCCGGCTCGCTCATCACCATGGGCACGCTGGGCGACCGTATAGGCCGGCGCCGGCTGCTGCTGATGGGCGCGGCGGCCTTCGGCGCCGCGTCAGTGCTGGCCGCGTTTTCCACCAGCGCTGAAATGCTGATCGCCACGCGCGCGCTGCTCGGCGTGGCCGGGGCCACGCTCGCGCCGTCCACGCTCTCGCTGATCCGAAATATGTTCCTCGACGCCGGCGAGCGCACCGTCGCCATCGGCGTGTGGATCACCAGCTATTCGGTGGGCGGCGCTATAGGCCCGCTGGTCGGTGGTGTGCTGCTCGAACACTTCTGGTGGGGGTCGGTGTTCCTGGTCAGCGTGCCCGTGATGGTCTTGCTGCTGGTGCTGGGCCCGGTGCTGCTGCCCGAATACCGCGACCCCGATGCCGRCCGGCTGGACCTGCTGAGCGCGGCGCAGTCGCTCGCGGCGGTGCTCGCCGTCATCTACGGCCTCAAGCGCATTGCCGAAGGCGGCCCGAGCTGGCTCGCCGCCGGCTGCATCTTCGCCGGGCTGGCGACAGGCGCGGCTTTTTTGCGCAGGCAGCGCAGGCTGGCCAGCCCGCTGATTGACCTGGCCCTGTTTCGCGAACCGGCTTTCAGCGCGGCGCTGGCCATCAACACCTTCTGCTTTTTCGGCGCGTTCGGTGCTTTTCTTTTCATCGCGCAGTATTTGCAGCTGGTGATAGGCCTGTCACCGCTGGAGGCCGGCCTGTGGTCGGTGCCGTCTGCCCTGGGTTTTGTGGTGGGCTCCATGCTGGCGCCCGTCATCGTGCGGCGCATCCGCCCCGGGCTGGCGGTCACGGGCGGCCTGGCACTGGCCTTCGCGGGTTTTGGGGTGCTCACACAGGTGGACGGGACCTCGGGCCTGGCCACGCTGGTGACCGGCAGCGTGATTTTTTCGCTGGGCCTGGCACCGGTGGTCACGCTGGGAACCGACCTCATCGTGGGCTCCGCGCCGCCCGAGCGCGCCGGCGCCGCCGCGGCGATCTCGGAAACCAGTTCGGAATTTGGCGGCGCCCTCGGCATCGCGGTGCTGGGCAGCGTCGTGACCGGGGTGTATCGCCACGCGATGGAAGGTACTGCGCTCAGCGGCGTGCCCACCGCGGCGGCCGAGGCCGCGCGCAGCACCCTGGGCGGCGCCGTGGCGGTGGCGGCCGAACTGCCGGGCGCCAGCGGCGCGGCATTGCTGGACACCTCGCGCGAAGCCTATGCCCAGGCCTTTCAGGTCACCGCCGGCATCAGCGCCGCGCTGGTCCTGGGCACGGCCATACTGGCGGCCGTCATGCTGCGGCAGGCGCGCGCGGGTTCACCGGCCGGGTCCGCGCCTTGAGCCTGCCGGAAGGGCCTACGCCATGAAGCGGCTGTCAGAAACGTACTTTGACGAAGGCCGAGGGCCCCTTGAGCTTGACGCGAAAGCGCGCATTGTTGCTGTCGCGGCGCAGGTCGATGTCGGTCAGGCCGTAGTCCAGCACCACGCCGACGTTCTTCATCGGGAACCATTCCACGCCCACGGCGGCGTTGTAGATTTCGCCGCGCACGTTGCTGCCGGTTTTTTTCACGCCTGAGGCGTCGGCGAACAGGCGCAGGTCCGGCGAAATCGCATGCCTGAGGCCCACTTCCACCAGCGGCGCCACCGCGTCGTCGCTGTCGCTTTGCCGGATGCTGCCGGTGCCGCCGCCGGTGACCGCCGCGGTGGCGTTGAGGTCCAGCCCCACGCGGTAGTAGGCCGCGCCCAGGCCCAGGCCCAGCACGGTGTTGCCCGAACCCAGCCACCATTTGTAGGCCAGCTTGGCGAAGTCCACTTTCACGTCGAGGTTGGCCGTGCCCGTGGTCGTCACCGTGCCGCTGCCGATATTGAAGTTGCTGGCCAGCGAATCCCCGTAGCCGCGCTTGAACTGGTAGTAGTCGAAAGACAGGCCCTGGCTCTCGAACAGCAGCACGTCGGCCTTGATGCGCGGCATGGTCACGCTGCTGCTCTTGGAGTCGCCCGAGTCCAGCCGGCCGAAGTTGGTGTTCACCGCCGCGTTAAAGGTCGGGTCGGCGTGGAAAGCGCCTATCGAGAAACTCGCGCGGTCCAGCGCCGGCGAGGGTTGGGCCAGGGCCGCGCCGCCCAGCAGCGCCAGGGTGCCCAGCCCGGCCATCTTCAGGGCCCGGCCGGCAAGGCGGGGCAATGGAGTCATCCGCATGAAATACATCCCATGGCTAAAAGTGCGCGGCGTGCTGCGAGTGTTTTAAAAATGCCGCAAGGCTCCCGTTTCCTGTCCTCAAGAATCCGTTCTAAATTAGCCAGCGCAATCCCGTCCGGCTATCCGCCAAAATCCGAGGCGCTTGTAGGACAGGGCGCGACGCATATTGCCCGCCGGCTTCGCCTGCCATGGCGTAACATGCGCGGCCACGGCATGGTTTCGCGCCGGAACGACCAGAACCTGCCCTGATTTGACGGACAACATTCATCCATGAAGCAGAGGAGAAACCGCAAATGAGACAACACATGGACAGCCGCAAGCGCTGGTGGGCCCTGATGGTGCTGTGCCTCGGGGTGCTGATGATCGTGCTCGACACCACCATCGTCAATGTGGCCCTGCCTTCCATACGCACCGACCTGCATTTCACCGAGACCTCGCTGGTCTGGGTGGTCAACGCCTACATGCTGACCTTCGGCGGCTTCCTGCTGCTGGGCGGCCGGCTCGGCGACCTGTACGGTCACCGCCGGCTCTTCCTGGCCGGGCTCAGCCTGTTCACCGTGGCTTCGCTGGCCTGCGGCCTCGCCAACTCGCAGGCGCTGCTGGTCGTCGCGCGCGCGGTGCAGGGCCTGGGCGGCGCGGTGGTCTCGGCGATCTCGCTGTCGCTCATCATGAATTTGTTCACCGAACCGGCCGAGCGCGCCAAGGCCATGGGCGTCTACGGTTTTGTCTGCGCCGGCGGCGGCAGCATAGGCGTGCTGCTGGGCGGCCTGCTGACCGACGCGCTGAGCTGGCACTGGATCTTCCTGGTCAACCTGCCCATAGGCGGCGCTGTCTTCGCGCTATGCCTCATGCTGCTGCCCGGCGGCAAGGGCCAGGCCACCGGCGCGAAGCTCGACGTGGGGGGCGCCGTCACCGTCACCAGTTCGTTGATGCTGGCCGTCTACGGCATCGTCAACGGCAACGAGGCCGGCTGGCTCTCGGGCCAGACTTTAGGCCTGCTGGGCGCGGCCGCGGTGCTCATGGCCGTCTTCCTGGCCATCGAGTCCAAGGTGCAGACGCCGCTGATGCCGCTGGGCCTGTTCCGCCTGCGCAACGTCGCCACCGCCAATGTCGTGGGCGTGCTCTGGGCCGCCGCCATGTTCGCCTGGTTCTTCATCTCGGCGCTCTACATGCAACTGGTGCTCGGCTACAGCGCCATGCAGGTCGGCCTGGGCTTTTTGCCGGCCAACCTCATCATGGCCGCCTTCTCGTTGGGCCTGTCGGCGAAGATCGTCATGCGTTTCGGCATACGCGCGCCGCTGGCCGCCGGCCTGCTGCTGGCGGCCGTGGGCCTGGCGCTGTTCGCGCGCGCGCCCGTGGCCGGAAGCTTCGCGCTCGACGTGCTGCCCGGCATGCTGCTGCTGGGCCTGGGCGCCGGCATGGCTTTCAACCCCGTGCTGCTGGCCGCCATGAGCGACGTCGACCCGGCGGAGTCCGGCATCGCCTCTGGCGTGGTCAACACCTCCTTCATGATGGGCGGCGCCCTGGGCCTGGCCGTGCTGGCCAGCCTCGCGGCCGCGCGCACCGGCGCGCTGGCCGGGGCAGGGGTGGACGCCGTCACCGCGCTCAACGGCGGCTACCAGCTGGCCTTTGTGATCGGCGCAGTCTTCGCGGCCGTGGCCGCGGTGCTGGGCGCCGTGCTGCTCAGGCCCGGGGGCGCGGCGGCCGCCGCCAAGCCGGCCGCGGCCACGCACTAGGCGTCACGACCGGCCACGGGGCAAGGTCTGCCCGCGCAAGGCGTTGCCGTCCTACAGGCCGGGCGAAAGGGCCAGGCCTACGATCCGGTTTTTCCCTCCAGGAGAAACCCATGTCCGACGACAAAAGCAAGACAGGCGCAGACCGCAAGCTGATCTCCCTCGAGCAGGCCCATGAGCTGCGCGACTGGATGAAGTCGCTGGGCTGCACCGAGCAGCAACTGCGCGACGCCGTCAAGGCGGTGGGCCATTCGGCCGAGGCCGTGCGCGCCTACCTCGCGAAAAAATAAACGGCCATCCGCGCGCACCCAGCATGTTCGACCTCCATGCCGACTGGTGGGAATTGCCTCTGCGCGCCGTGATCATCTACGGCGCGTTGCTGGCCATGGTCCGCTTCTCGGGCCGGCGCACCGTCGGGCAGTTCACGCCCTTTGACCTGCTGGTCGTGATGCTGCTCAGCGAGTCCGTGTCGAGCGGCCTCAATGGTGGGGAAGAATCGGTGACCGGAGGCTTGCTGGCCGCCGCAACGCTGGTGGCCTTGAACGTGCTCATCGCTTTCGCCACCTCGCGCAGCGCCCGTCTGCAGACAATCATGGAAGGCCGGCCGGTGCTGGTCGGACGCGACGGGAAAATATTCGCCGAGGTCCTCAAACAACACCGCGTCCCCCTGGGCGACGTCGAACAGGCCTTGCGTGAGGCCGACTGCGAGCAGTCCGACATGAAGTTCGCCTGCCTCGAGGCCGATGGGAAAATCAGCATCCTCAAGGAAACCAGCAGCCCGCCGCTGGCCCTGTCCCGTGAACACGGATGAACTTCCGCGCAGCCGCCGTGTGCTGCTGCTGATCGACTTCATCAATCCCATGGATTTTCCGGGCGCCGAGAACCTGGCCGAAAGCGCCGTCGAAGCCGCGCGCGCCACCGCCGCCCTCAAAGCCGTTCTGTGCGAGCAAGGCGTGCCCGCGATCTATGCCAACGACAACTACGGCGGCTGGCAGTCCGACTTCCAGAGCCTGGTCGAGCGCTGCGCCGGCAGCCGCGGCGCTTCGGGCGAGATGGCGCGCCTGCTGCGCCCCGGGCGCGGCGACCTCACCGTCCTCAAGCCCAGGCACTCGGCCTTTCTGGGTTCGCCGCTGGACCTGCTGCTGTCCCGCATGGAGGTCAAAGACATCATCATCACCGGCGTTGCGACCGACATGTGTGTGCAACTCACCGCCATGGACGGCTTTCTGCGCGGCTTCAAGCTGCATGTTCCCTCCGATTGCTGCGCTGCTGAATCGGTGGAATACCACAAGCAGTCGCTGGCCTATATGGCGCGCATCCTCAAGTGCGACATTTCGCCCTCGGCCTTTATCCAAAGCGCCGTCACCCCCGCATCCCAACACAGGAGAAGCGCATGACCACCCTCACAGGAAGCTGCCATTGCGGCAAAAACGCCTTTCGCATCGACGGCGAGATGCCGGACCAGCTCACGCGCTGCACCTGCTCCTTCTGCAGCAAGCGCGGCGCGCTGCTGGCTAGAACCTGGTCACAGCCTAAACGGGGCCGCGCAAGCACCTTCTCGGGATGGGATGCAAGGCGCGGTGCGACACCCATAGCACAGCTATGGGTTAGCGCCGCAACGCACGC